>JBGUMY010000228.1:0-10917 GCA_045117095.1 Bacteroidaceae bacterium
CAGAAGGGCATCTACAATACTGCTGGTCAGCGTGTAGATAAGTCTTACAAGGGTATCATCATCGTTGATGGTGTAAAGAAACTCAATAAGTAATTTGTGTACTAAAAAGTGTAATGAAAGAGGGGCGAGTCGTGATGGCTCGCCCCTCTTTTGGGTTTTGTCTTACGTGTCAAAAAAACGGCGGCTCACCGTCAAGAAGAGGGTCGGCCACCGTCAAGAAGCGGGTCGGGCATCGTCAAGAAGCGGGTCGGGTGCCATCAAGAAGCAGATCGAGCGCCATCAAGAAGCAGGCTGACCTCTACCTCCACAGGACAATGATCACTGCCCATAATATCTGTATGAATCTTGGCAGATTGGAGTTGAGGCTGGAGGCGATTGGAGCAAATCCAATAGTCGATACGCCAACCTGTGTTCTTCTCGCGTGCATGGAAACGATAACTCCACCAAGAGTAGATGTTTGGGGTATCAGGATAGAAATGACGGAAGGTATCTGTAAATCCGCTCTGCAACAGCGTAGTGAACTGAGCCCGCTCCTCATCAGTGAACCCTGCGTTGTGATGATTGGTCTTAGGATTCTTAATGTCTATCTCCTCATGAGCCACATTCATATCACCGCAGGCCAAGACGGGCTTCTGCTGGTCAAGCCGCTGGAGGTACTGACGGAAGGCATTATCCCACGTCATGCGCTGATCAAGCCGTTTGAGTCCGTCTTGCGAGTTGGGCGTATAAACATTGACAAGATAGAACTGATCGTATTCGAGGGTAATAACACGCCCTTCGGTATTCATTTCCAACCAGCCGTTGTCGGGCTGAGAGGAGATGAGGTCTTGGGGTAAACCCAAGATGACAGAAAGAGGGGCGTGTTTAGTATAGATGGCAGTGCCCGAGTAGCCTTTCTTGTCGGCATAATTCCAGTAGGACTTGTAGCCAAGAAAAGCAAGGTCGAGCTGACCTTCCTGCATTTTTGTCTCTTGCAGACAAAAGAAATCCGCGTCGAGCGCAGCAAAGGTCTCTGAGAAACCCTTGCCGTACACGGCACGGAGTCCGTTAACATTCCAAGAAATGAACTTCATTTCTTCTATGATTTAATGATTTTATTCTTTTATGCAAACTTACTGAAGTCCACCTTATGCATATCGCCTTCCTTGAGGAACGTATCGTGGAAAGCATGGGTGGCTGCAAGATTGTGCCAAGACTGACCCTTCTGGGAGATCTTGAGGTAATCCCAAAGAAGTTGCTTGTAGTCAGGATGAGCACAATTCTCGATGATGGCGTGAGCACGCTGAATCGGGCTCTTACCACGCAGGTCTGCCACACCCTGTTCTGTCACAATAATATTGACATCATGCTCAGTGTGGTCAACATGGCTGCAGAATGGCACGATAGCGGAGATAGCGCCTCCCTTGGCTACTGATGCACAAGTAAAGATGCTGAGGAAGGCGTTGCGCTCGAAGTCACCAGAACCTCCAACACCATTCATCATCTTGGTGCCACAAATCTGTGTGGAGTTTGCATGTCCGTAGAGGTCAACTTCAATGGCTGTATTGATAGCAATCAGACCCAGACGACGAATCACTTCAGCATTGTTGGAAATCTCTGACTGACGGAGCACCAATCTCTCTTTGAAGAAATCAATGTTGTCGTAGATGCTCAAGAGTTTATCGTTGGTTACAGTGAGCGAGCAAGTAGAAGCACACTTCACTTTCTCCTGGAACATGAGGTCAACGATAGCATTCTGGAGCACTTCGGTATAAACTTCCATCTGCGGCATTTCAGGATTACTGCCAAGCGCAAAGAGGATGGCGTTGGCAGTGGTGCCCACACCGCTCTGGAAAGGCAGGAAAGTGGGAGGAATGATGCCACGCTTCTTCTCATTCATCAGGAAGTTTGCCACATTCTCACCAATCTTATCAGTAATGGGGTCAGCATCCTTGAAAGCACGAGCCTCATCAGGGATGTTACACTCAACTACGCCCACCACCTTCTTGGGGTCAAGTTGCAAATATGGTGTACCTATACGGTCGCTTACCTTCTCGATTGGAATAGGCTTGCGGTAAGGAGGATCCAAAGGTTCATAGACATCGTGAATACCCTTGGACTTGGGTGAATGGAATGCATTCAGCTCAAGGATAATACCCTTCTGTGCCAAACGAGCCACTGTGGGTGAAATACCTCCAGCAGCCGTAAGATATACCTTACCGTCTTCTTCGATAGCACACACTTCGAGAATTGCCCAGTCAACCTGACCAAGGAATCCATAACGAAGGTCTTGAGCCATCATGCCGAGGTGGATGTCATTGTAGGCAATCTCACCAGCATTCACGTGCTTGCGGAAAGTAGAGTTGGTGGTATAAGGAGCACGATAACGGATAGCCTGTTCGTCAGACAGCACACCATCACAAGATTGACCTGTGGATGCACCTGTGAATATACCAATCTGATAAGGGCGTCCTGCCTCATGTTCAGCATGAGCTATTTTGGCAATTTCTGCCGTTACTGCTTTCGGTGTGCCCGCTGGCGTGAAACCAGACAGGCCGATGTTGTCTCCATTCTTGATGAGTGCTGCAGCCTCTGCAGCGGTGATTCTTGTAAATGCCATACTATATTACACAAATTTTGAAATTTTGTGCAAAATTAGGCATTTTATTTGTATTGGCAAAAAAAGTGGCACAAAAACTATTGTTCTGTGCCACTTTTATATAATATATGTGGAATTGTTGTTATTTGACAGCATCGAAATCGTCCGTAAGTTCCGCCTTATTGGAAGGTTCATAAATAACCTTGTTGGCTCCACTGGTGATGCGGATGTATTCAGGATGCTCTTTAGCGAAATTATCAATGTAACGGATGCGTTTTTGGTCATAAATCTCGCTCACAGCAATCAAGATACCCGTCTCTTCCACATCACCAAAACCGTAGTTAATGGCTGTGCCAAACATCTTCATGGTGGGCGATAAACTCATATAGGCATTCACAAGCGGAGGGATGTTGTAACCCAAGGCACGCACCTCATGATTGAGAATCTTATAGTCCTCCTTAAAAGATTCTTCGCAGAAAAGTTCCTCGAATTCCTTAGAATCATGCTCTAACTCAAGTGGTTTGGTAGGAATGACCAGACCCTCTTTGTCGCCAAAGTGCTTTCTGAGGAAATAGAGAATCATATCGCGCCCCTTACGGTTATAACTGGGATACATGGTCATCTTGCCGAAGAAATACTTGCAGCCAGGCATGATGACTGCCAACGCTCCAAGACCATCCCACAAATTATCGAGCGCAAAAATTGACTTTCCATCTGAACGTGTGGATTGATACTCAACTGTAACAAACGAACGTCCCAACTCAATCGTGTAAGGCATGTATTCTTTGATAAACTTGTCAGAGAAATGGAACATGTGGCTTGTGGCCAATATCGGCTGTCCCTTCTCGTCCATCTGAATGTCAGGACCCAGAATGTATCGATAGCCACCGATTATTTCCTCCGATTCGGGATTCCATACGATGAGTTGCTTATAAGGATTCTCCATCATATCGAATTCATCGAGGTCACAATCCAAGCCTGTTCCACCACCTGCCGCACGAAAGGCAATCTCTCTGAGACGGCCAATCTCGCGCACCACATTAGGAGCGTTCTGCCATGTGACCACATACACCTCATTGTTGCTCTTACTGGTCATGCGCAGACGCTTATCGTCGGTCAGTTCTGATTTCAGCACCTCCTTGGGGATAGGTGCCATGATTTCTGCTTCCATATATTTGTATGTCCTTTTTTTCTTGTTTTGAGCTCACCCCTCAGCCAACTGATACACTTTGTCCTTCACCCATTGTGCCCATTCTTTCGGCGTCTTTGTCTTGTCGAACGTCTGCCAAGGAATCGGTTCTCCGAAAGTGACCGTAAAAGTCTTACCTTGGTTCTTGTACATCTCGTCGCCTAAATAGAGCATAGCAAAATTGAACTTGAGATGAAGCCGCTTGCACCAACGGGCTATATTGTAAAAACGGTCAGAGTTATGTCCTGAGAAGTAAACAGGAATAACGTCTCGCTTGTACTCCACAGACTTGGTGATGAAGGTCTTCTTCCACTCAATGTCTTTAATCACTCCATCCTCACCCTTGCGCGAACAAAGTCCCGCAGGAAACATCACTACATTCTTAGGCGACTGAAAAGCTGCTTCCACCATCTTGGGAAAGTTCCTCCCATTACGTCCCGTCTTGTTGATAGGCACGCAAAGTGGAGCCAATCCTTTGAAATTCATCAACAGGTCATTCACAAGGTAAACCATCTGACTGTCATATTTGTGGCAGATGATGGAACCCAAGGCAATGCCATCCTGTCCCCCTAACGGATGATTACTCACGATAGTGAAATAGCGCCCCCCCTCATTGCTGGGCAATGCGTCCAAACCTTCTTGAATCACTCCTCCGATGTTTGTCCGCACCTTCGTTGTACAGCTCAGATAGTTGAGGCAACCATCCAGCCATTCCACACCCACTTGTCCTTTCCCTTCGCCACACAGATGCACATTCATCCAATCTTGATGAATAATATTCTTCAACCACGACACTAAAAAGTGTGGAACAAACTTCGATTTTTTGCCGAGTTTGTCCTTCAACACTTGGTCTATGTCCACCTTAAAATCTTCTCCTTCTATTGCCATATCACTAAAAAGTCATGCAAAATTATTAAATCTTTTTGGTTTTTTAGTAAAAAAAAAAGAACTTTTCATGAAAAACGCTGGAAAAAGTCTTATCTTTGCAGTGATTATGGGATTATGTGCCCAACAAAATTAAATGCTTATGTTCTCTTTCTTTCAGTTCAACACAAAAAAGAAATTGATCGACACTGGAATCTTTAAGGGATGTATCGACTGGCATAGTCATATCTTACCTGGGGTCGATGATGGAATCCACAACATGTCTGATTCCTTGACTGCTCTTGACTATTATGAAGAGATTGGCATAAAAGAAGTGTGGCTCACTCCTCACATCATGGAGGATATTCCCAATACACCAGATGAACTTCGTGCCCGTTTCCAGGAATTGCAAGAGGCCTATCAAGGTCCTGTCCAGATACATTTGGCGGCTGAGAATATGATTGACAACCTTTTCTGCGAACGTTTGGCCGCCAAAGATCTCCTACCGATTGGACCCAAGGGCGACCATTTGTTGGTTGAGACTTCCTATTTCCAACCCCCGATAGACTTTTTAGACACGTTGGATCGCATCAAAGAAATTGGCTACACACCCATTCTGGCTCATCCAGAGCGTTATCGCTACATGAATGAACCAGATTACGAAAACTTGATTGCGAAGAAAGTGAAGTTGCAACTGAACATTGTCTCTTTGAGTGGTGGCTATGGAAAGCCTGCCCAAGAGAAGGCACAGATGCTGCTTGCCAAAGGTTATTACAATTTCTTTGGTTCCGACCTTCATTTCCTTCCCCATTTCATCAAGTCTATTACAGCCAAGGCCATCAAAAAAGATACGGCTACACTCTTGCCAAACATCCAGAATGTCATTGTATAACCCTTTATAGGACAAGAATACTCTCCTTGCCCATATTGAAGATGAGGTCAATGATGCTCAAATCAGGCAAAAAACCATGCTTTTGCTGGAATACTTGGTAATAAGGCTGAGAGGTGAAGGTTAAGGGTTGAGAGGTTCCCACATACGAATTTGTTCGCGAGATGTCAGACTTTATGTCAAGCATCTCGCAACATTTTTCTATCAGGGCATCATTGAAATCGAGGAGAAAATCCCAACGCCGCTCGTAGATGGGGCGGAAATCGTCTTGCAGATATTCGAAGAACGGAGAATTAAAATAACTCGTTTCCAAGGCATACCAATGTTGATGCTGCCAATCGCTATGGGTACTGATGCGCACATCCTTCATCAAGCATTTCCCGTTCACAAATGTACTGCGGTCAATCGGAATGGACAGATTCAGTGGTCCATTGGGGGAATCTATTGTACAACGGTTTCGAATTGTCTGCTTCTGATAGTGCTCGTACTGCTCTATGCAAATTGGTTCGTCAGTCATAAGATTGACGAACCAACTGATAGGAGGTAAATATGCACTTGATAGAACCATTTTTCACTTGATGTTATCCACCCACGTGAACAGCCTGTTCCATCTGACACCATGCGACTTGCCATATCTGTCAGTGACAAGAGAAAGCCAGATGAAGAGTGGCTTGCCCACCACATGGTCTTCAGGTACAAAGCCCCAATAGCGGCTGTCGGCAGAATTGTGGCGGTTGTCACCCATCATCCAATAGTAGTCCATCTTGAAGGTATATTCGTCGGTCTGCTTGCCATTGATGAAGATTTTTCCATCTTTCACCTCCAATTGGTTGTTCTCATACACACGAATAGGTCGCTCATAAATGGCAATATTGTCCAACGTCAACTTCACGCTCTTTCCCTTTGCAGGAATCCAGATGGGACCGTAATTGTCACGTGTCCAGCCATATTGGTGATTGAGGGGATAGAGGTTGCCCCAATAGCCATCTTTCACTTCCACTACACTATCGCAAAATTCTTTGTTTGCTTTCAATGCCTCCACTGCCATATGGGTGAGTGGGATGCCTCTTGTATGGTCAAGAATCTTATCACGATCTTCATCACTGATGTTCAGGTCATCACACATGTCATCAGTAAGCACCTGGCTGTTACGTGTGTAAACCTTATAATTAAACTGGGCAAATGTGGGCGTTTCCTGCTTCTGTCCATCCACATAGATGATTTTATCTTTGATTTGCAAAGTCTGTCCAGGCAACCCCACACAACGCTTCACATAGTTTTCTCTTCGGTCAGCGGGACGGGTGGTGACACTGCCATATACATTGGTCTTGGCTGCCACAATCTGCTTGCCCACTCCATAGAGTTGGTTCCACATTTCTTCCTGCTCCTTTTGTGACAACGTTTGCATGAGCGGCACCTCATAACCTTGTTCTGTTGCAGCTATACATCCTTCTTCGTAGCAGAGGCTGTAGTAGTCACCGTTATACGACACTGCCACCGTATCTCCTGCCGGATAGTTGAACACTACAATGTCGCCCAGTTCCACCTTGCCAAAACCTTTCACACGACGATATTCCCATTGTGGCCATTCGATGTAAGACTTGCAGTTCAGCATTGGAATAGTGTGCTGCGTCAAAGGCATGGTGAGTGGAGTTTGCGGAATGCGTGGCCCATAACTCATTTTGCTCACCAACAGAAAGTCGCCTGTCATCAGCGTCTTTTCCAATGAGGAAGATGGAATCTGATAGTTCTGGAAAAAGAAGTTGTTGACGAAGTACACAGCCACCAATGCAAACACAATGGCATCCACCCAACTCATGATGGTGCGAGCCACATCACTCTCCAGTTCCTTCCACCAAGTCCACTTGATTTTCTTGCTGATATACACATCATAGATGAAGGGCACCACAATCAGTCCCCACCATGACTTCACCCAAAAGAGAAAAACTAAATAGCAGGCGGTTGCCACACCAAATTTCACCCATTTCCATCCTGTCCAAGCAGGTTTCTCGGTCTCTTTCGACCTTGTTTTCTTGAAATTCTTATAATCGAATGCCATACCTTAAAATTTGAAGAGGTCATCTGTGCTCAACAGACCTTCATGCTTTGCTGTGAATTCTGCAGCGATGACTGCACCCAAGGCAAAGCCCTGACGGGAGTGTGCATCGTGTGTAATGGTAATTTGGTCAGCTTCGCTGTTCCATGTGATGGAGTGGATACCAGGCACCTCATCCCGTCTGATAGAACTGATAGGAAGCAGGTCGGCTGCCACCTCATCCGTACCTTCCACCGTACCATCAGGCTGTTGCAGATAGCCCATCGTCCAATCCTTCTTGCGATCGAGGCGTTCCACGATCTGCTCTGCCAGTGTGATACCTGTACCAGAAGGGTGATCAAGTTTATGGATATGGTGGGTTTCCTCTTCCTTTACGTCATACTGAGGAAACTCATTCATAATGCTGGCCAAATACTTGTTCACTGCACTGAAGATCGCTACACCAATAGAATAGTTACTTGCCCAAAAGAGCGTCTTACCACCTTCCGTACAAGCCTTTTTCACCTCTTCACCATGTTCTTTCAGCCATCCAGTACTACCACTCACCACCTTTACACCAGCTTTCCAAGCCTTCAGGTAGTTATCGTAAGCTGTCATCGGTGTGGTGAATTCTATTGCCACATCAGCACTGGCAAACGCCTCACTTTCAAAATCCTCCTGATTGTCTATATCAATGATGCTCACGATTTCGTGACCTCTGCTCAAGGCAATCTGCTCAATCATCTTGCCCATCTTACCATATCCAATCAATGCAATTTTCATCTTTCTATCCTTTTTTTGATGCAAATTCATAAAAATCAGTGCAAAGTTAATGAAAAGTTAGGAGTTAGGAGTTAAGAGTTGGGAGTTTTTCACTACCTTTGAACAAAATTTCACATAAAACCATGGAACAACTGCTGCATTACACGTGGAAACACAAGATTTTTCCTTTCCATGAACTCCGCACCACCGATGGCCGTCTGCTCGAAGTGCTCAACCCTGGCATCCACAACACCGATGCAGGGCCAGATTTCATCGGAGCAAAAATCAAAATCGATGGCACTGAGTGGGTAGGCAATGTCGAACTGCATTTGAAGACCAGCGATTGGTTTCGCCATCATCATGACACCGATACCGCTTACGAGAACATCATCCTCCATGTTGCTACAGATATCGACCAGCCTCTCTTCTATCCCAACGGACAGAAGATTCCACAATTGCAACTCGAAGTACCTGCTTATGTGCGAGAAAACTTTGCTGGACTGAACCAAAACGATTGCCGTCCCCGTTGTCGTAATGTGATGCCACATCTTTCCACGTTCTTGGTTCACAATTGGATGACATCCCTTACTCTTGAACGCTTCGAGGAACGTACCCGTCAAATCATGGAACGACGCGAATCCCTCAACAAGAATTGGGAAGACACCCTCTTCGTCACCTTGGCTCGCAATTTCGGTTTTGGCATCAACGGTGATGCTTTTGAGCAGTGGGCGCATTCCATTCCCATGATGGCAGTGGGCAAACATCGTGATGACCTCTTCCAGATAGAAGCCATCTTCTTCGGGCAGGCAGGACTTCTTGATGTATATTACGAGGATGAATACTACCAACGGCTGCAAAAGGAATACCATTATCTCCGTCAGAAATTCTCCCTTACCCCCATGAGTGGGGGTGCATGGAAGTTTCTCCGGCTTCGTCCACAGAATTTTCCCCACATCCGTATCGCTCAACTTGCCATGCTCTACTATGAACAGCGTTTCAACCTCTCTCGCCTCCTCGATGTGAAGAATTTCAGTGAAATGGCTGCCTTGCTCCTCACTCATGTGAGCGATTACTGGCTCACCCACTACACTTTCGGATCTCAACCCACCAAACCCATTGAGAAGACCCTCTCCCCGTCTTCCATTCAACTCCTTATTATTAATAGTGTTGCTCCCATTTTCTTCGCATACGGCAAATATAAGTCCGATCAAAGCCTTTGTGAACGTGCTTTTTCCCTTTGGCAGCAACTTCCTCCTGAAAATAATGCCATCATTCGTGACTGGGCTTCTGCTGGCATCACTTGTGACAATGCAGCCGATACTCAAGCACTCATCCAACTCCATCGCAACTACTGCCAACGCCGTGACTGTCTCCGTTGCCAATTTGGTTACGAATACATCCGTCGTACCCCTGACTTCCTCTGTGAAGGCGACACCGAATCCAAAACAGAATCCAAAGATTAACGCGCGTTATAGAAACCAAAGATATACGAGAGGTAACCTTGAGGTACTTCTCGACTACAAATGAATGGTGATTTGTGCCGGGAAAATGTAGCGAAGATCACCACGTTGGGAGAGACTATTTTTCAAATTCTCAGCAGTGCGTGAAAGTCTTTTATTGAAGAGAGTTTTGCCTTCCATGCGGATGGTGATGGGTTTATCGAGATTAACCATCTGGTCGTTGAAGTGAAGAGTCAATTCGGTGTAGTCGCACTGTTGAATATCAACCGTATTTCCCCGAAGAGTGAGACGTACGGTCTTGCCCCGTTGAAGTTGATCAGCAGGGGCTGTGAGCCAATAGAAATGGAGATGGGTCACTTCTTCCTGTCGCCAGACGATATGAGTGGGATAAGGATTGCGCTGATATTGCTGCAACCAAGGCAGGGCAGCAGCATCTTCTAAATCCATCCAATGGGATTTTCCTGCCACGATATGGGTTTGGTGAAAGTATCCTTGAGGGTCTGTTTTCTGAAGTGAATCGAGTTCATGCCCCCGCAATGAACATTCGCTATTGCGGTGATAGGCAGCATCAAGAGCACCACACCACACCATGAAAGGGGTGTTACGGAGGTTGAGGAGTGAAACGTCCCCTGGATGTCCAGCCATCATTGAGGCACCAGCCCAAGTATCAGCCATGCGGGGAGCCATACGCCAAACACCATCACCACCTGCTGAGTAGCCAATCAGATAAACCTTGTCGGGGTTAACATCCAAATTGGCGACGCACATCTGAATGAGGGTTGCATAGAAGTCATCAAGGTCAGGCTTGAACCACATGTCCCAGTCATCGTAGGGGGCACGAGGTGCGAGATAGACGCTGTTTTCTGGTTGGTAGAGCTTCTTCTGGTTTTCCCATTGGCTGTCGTTGAGCTGGGCAGGAGCATTGCCTCCTCCATGCAGGGAGATAAAGAGGCTGTAACCATCAGCCGGTTTGGTGCCGAAGGTGGTGTACCAAAAAGGCATGATTTTGGTACCAATGATGAGATGGCGATTCTGCCAAGCTTGTTGGTACTTACTTCGAATGTCTTCTTTCCATTGGGCAGACAGCTTTTGTGCTTCCCGTTCCGCTTGTGCTCGATTGAGTTTTTGGGCAGAGAGGGA
>JBGUMY010000229.1:0-5189 GCA_045117095.1 Bacteroidaceae bacterium
GCTGTCGAAACATATTGACAGAATCAAAACGCTGTCAGAAAATCTGCAACATCGCAACGAAGAACTCAACATCATCCATCAGCAGACTGAAGAAGAGAATCAGATGAAGATGTCGCTCATCCACAAGATAGCAGACAAAATGGTGCCACCTGCAAAGTCCATAGACATCATTGTGGGCAACTTACGGGAACATTACCAGAGTATCACGCCCGATAGGCTTCAACCCATGTCAGAACAGGTGCTTGCACAAACAAAAACCATGACAGACCTGCTTGACAGGATGCTCAAGACACCACAAAAGAAGCCCATCAAGAATTCGTCGAACAACAAACCTCAATCCACAACGTGAAGAACCTATTTTTACATATCAACCGTTCGTTGGCACTGAGACTTTGCCTCGGCATCTTAGGCTTTGTCATCACCATTTTCTTTCTCTCGCTGGGTATCCTTTATCAGCGTTCGCGAGAGATGGTGAAGGAAGAGGCTATAGAACGTGCATCACGTATGCTTGAAAACACAGAGCAACAAGTGACGGGATTCCTTCAAGAAGTGGAAGCAGTCACAGACAACGCTGAGTGGCACATTATAAATAATCTATATCCAGACTCGTTGCTCAATTTCTCACGAAGAACTGTAGAGTTGAGCAGAAACATCAATGGATGTTCTATCACGTTGGAACCAGGTTTCTTTCCTCAATTAGACCACAACTTCTCTGCCTACACGGTTAGAAATGGAGACCAGTTGGAAACGGTGATTGAGGGGAACTACAACTACTACGAGAAACCCTGGTACAAGATAGCAAACGAGAAGAATTCTGCCTGTTGGATTGACCCTTACAACGACTACAACGAGGGGACGCTCTCATCGCCTGTCATGATAGCCTCCTATTGCAAACCCATCCACGACGCATCGGACAAGATGATAGGTATCATAGCCACCGACCTTTCCATCGAATGGCTTTCCAGAACCATTTCCGCTCGCAAACCCTATCCCAACTCCTACTGCTTCATGCTGGGTTCCGATGGCCACTACTTCGTGCATCCCGACCGAATGAAACTCATCAAGGAGAGCATTTTCAGTTCCACAGATGGAAACAAGAATCCTGAAATCATTGCCTTGGGACATGAGATGACAACGGGTCAAAGCGGCATGATGAACATCAAACTCAATGGACAATCTTGTCAGGTCTTTTACCGTCCCGTTGCCCATACCCCTTGGAGCATCGCACTGGTCTGCCCTGAAAGCGACATTTTCGAAGGTTACAACCGCTTGTCCTACATTCTGGTAACCCTCCTCTTTGTGGGTCTGCTGCTGATGTTCCTCATCTGCTGGCACATTACCAGACATTTCATCCAGCCGCTGAACGTACTTGCACAGCAGGCTCGTCACATCACAGATGGCAATTACGACCAGCAATTGCCACCCAGTCAACGCAATGACGTGGTGGGACATCTGCAGAACAGTTTTGTCACCATGCAGAAAACCATCAATCAGCAAATCACTCATATTCAGGAAGTGAATGCCAAGATGGAAAAGAGCAACGCTGACTTGACAATAGCCAACCAACTGGCAGAAGAGGCCAACCAACGGAAGACTATCTTCATCCACGACATGTCAATGCAAATACGCACCCCACTCAACCTCATCGCAGGTTTTATGCAGGTGTTGCGCGATACCTATGGACTACTTTCCAACGAGGAGAAGGACAATTTCACCGACACTATGAAACAAAACTCCGTGACTGTGTTGCGTATGGCCAGCATGCTCTTCGATGTATCATGGCGAGGCGACCAGAAGATTTATGACATGTCGAAAGATGTGAATGTGAGTGAGGTAATAGATAAGTGTATTTACGATTTCAAGGCAAAGGCTCCCCATGATGTCCGACTGGACTATACAAACACTTTGCCCGACAACAAATGTATCCGCAGTAATGCCCTCTACCTACACAGAATCATCCGTGAGATCCTCTTCAATGCCAAGAAGTTTGCTCCAAACAACATCGTCAGTCTCCATGTTGACTCTCATGATGACAAGATCCGGTTTGTGATAGAAGACAATGGTCCAGGCATCCCGTTGGAAGAGCAGCCACACGTTTTTGACCCATTTGTCAAACTCGACTGCTTCACAGAAGGACTTGGATTGGGACTCGGCCTTACTCGTCAACACGTCACCAATCTGGGTGGCACCATCACCATCGACCCTGAATACACCGATGGCGCACGCTTCATCATTGAGTTTCCAGACAAGTAAATTGACGTTGACTACTGAGCATTGACAAGCAACGTAGTTGAAACAGTTAGGGCTAACATTTGAATGCATGTTAGCCCTAACTCTCAATTATCAACTATCAATTGTCAACTATCTCACCCACACCTTTTTCGCTTCATCACCAGTACGTACAACATTCAGACCCTGCTGAGGATGATTGGTAGGTATGCCAGAAAGTGTGTAAGACTGCTTCTGACCACCTATAGTTGCCTGTGGAGCAGAAAGGGCAGACACTTCCTCGTCGGTGGCTGTGTAGAGCGCCAAGTCCGTGATGGTCACAGCGGTCGTGCTGTTGAGTCTGAATCGACATTCAGCAAAGTCATCCTCCGATGTGAAGACCATCTTCGCATCTTCACCTACATTCACCGTCTGATTCAACACGGTCGCCTTGTTGCCCGTATATTTCTTGATGGTCACCGTGATAGTACCTTCTTCGCCCTGCGATTTGAAACACAGTTTGTAGTTGCCTTTCGCCAACTGGAATGCATGGTACACATTCTGAACATTCTTGCTTTTGTCATTAGGGTCATCACCATACAGCATAATCGTCGAGGTCTTAGTCCATCCGTGCTTCTTAGGTTCGAAACCCTCTGTTTCCAAATTGGGACGCCACTTCAAGGTAGCATCACAAGGCGAATCCAACGTGTACTGACTCATGAACTTCCACATCGTCTTGGCAGAACTGCCATCCTCCGTATTGTTGGTGAAGTCATTATGGCCCATTCCATCTATTTCATAATAGATATAAGGGAAACCTCCTTCTTTAGCAGCATACACGCTCTTCGTGTACTTGTTTTTCACCGTTGTCACTTCAGGCACAGGATTGGCACCATTTCTCTCCACCATTTGGTCAACAATGGCAGGCATAAGGGAATATTTCACAAAATCATCCGCTTTGCCATGAATATGCAAGAAAGGTACAGGGCGTACACCTGTGTGATGCAAGTGGAACTCATTCAATTGGAAGCCACTGATAGAAGCAAAGGCCGCAAACAGGTCTGCACAAGTGTTGGAATTAGAATACGTCATCATACCACCATTAGAGAATCCACAGCAATAGATGCGATTGCGGTCAATCGTGTACGTCTTGGCCACATCCTCGATGATGGCCTTGAAGAAGTCGATGTCCTCACTGTCCTCACCTGTCGAGTTCCAACCTGGCAATGTGCCACCAAACACAGGGAAATAGATGTCTGAGCCCTGTGGATACACCACAATGAATCCCTCACTATCTGCCACGTCAGTTCTCATCGGTGACTTGTCTTCTTTATGTCCACCTGTACCATGCATAGAAATGACCAATGGGGCATTGTCTTTCACATTACTGGGCACATAAAGCCAATAAGAACGCGCCTTACCATTCACCGTTATGTTAACGGCCTTGTTTGCTTTCGCTGCGAATGCCATCGTGAAGAAAAGCAGCAGCATACATACGGAAAAGATTCTTTTCATACTGTTCAGTTTTTTAGTGTTTATTGATAAGTTATTTTTTGTACGATTTGTCCTGGATCGCCAATGACGAGCGAGAGGGTGTGACGCTGCTTCGTCTTATCAAGAGGCAACGTGATCACATAGTCCTTGCGATTCTCTACCACTTGGAGTTTCCAACTCCATCCCCACTCCTCAAATTTGTTCTCACACACCACGGGTTCACACCCGTCCACACTCACACCGAATCGATTGCTGCGTCCATAATCCACAGGCCAGAAAGGCACCACCGACACACACAACGTGATGGAATCACCTGTTGCCATATCGTCACCCAACGTCAAGTCAATATGTGATGAAGAAAGACTGGCTGGATTCTGCACAGGAGCCAATGGCTCACCCATTTGCAAGCCAACCCAATCCGTACCAATACCCTCTATCAAGCGAAAGGGCATCGTGGTCTTCACAAGCGGCAAACTCACCTGTTTGGGGAACACCGTTCTCTGTTGGTTAACAGGAAGCTGATGTGCAGTCGTAGGAGTCGTTCCCAATTCAGGCATCAGCTGATACTTGGCACAAAAGCCTGGTGGAATCTCCGAAATCATCTGGTTCCACTTGCCATCCAACTGTGTGTTGTATTGATGCGTCAACGCCATGATGCTGTCATTAGCAGTCTTGGCTTTATTGGCCGACTCCTCACTGCCTGTCTCGTGGTTGAGCTGTGCCATCAGAAACTTGAGATTCATCTGATAAGCACCCTTCACACTGTAACTAAGCATTTCGAAAAAGGCTGGACGCAAATCCTCTGGCAACGCTTTCTCGATAGCATCCACACGGTCTGAGATAGCCTTGTAGTCGGCCAATCGCTGTTGGGCAGTACCTGTCTGGAATGAGAAGTCCGTATCGTGCAACTTATTGTTCTCATTGTTGTCCCACTCAAATTCATAACCCATAAACTCTGGTCTGCGTTGCCAAGCCAGACGATAATACTGGTCGAGCAACCCTTGGAAATCCTTCTCATACTGCTTACCAAACATCGAGGCAAGCCATTTCGACTGATAGCGGTTGGCTGTCTCGTAGGAGAAGGCAGACAAGTCCCAAGCCATCGCAAAGAACTGCTGCATATCGAGTTCCATCGGCTTGATATCACCTACATTCAGGAGCCAATAGCGGTCAGCACCAGAATCGTATGCTTTCTTCAATTCTTCGTACATCAGCATTGGTGCCATCGTCGAAATCCACAGATAGTCGTGAGGAGTACCCAAATAACTCAGATGGTAATACACGCCACTGCCACCCTTGCGCTGACGCTCCGTTTCGTTGCTCACTCGCTTCATGTAGCCATAGTTGTCATCTGGCCATACGAGAGTGATATCCTCTGGCACCTTCAAACCTGCGTCATAAATGTCGAGCGTCTCCTTATAAGGTACGAAGATTTGTGGAATCTCCGTAGCAGATTTCTTCTTATGAGTTTCCAGAATCTGACGTTG
>JBGUMY010000230.1:0-11696 GCA_045117095.1 Bacteroidaceae bacterium
GATGCAGCAAGGATAGCCTCAATGGCACATATTGGCGTAACGAAAAGACGGGTGAATGGCTGATGGGCATTTTGGATGGCCAAGTGGTCTATGACTGCCAGTTCTGGAACATCATTTCACAGACGGAGGAGGAGGACACTTTCACCATTGAGGCTGAGAACGGAAAGGGGAAGCTTTTGGTGAACATCGGCAAGGAGGAGAATAATCTGCGCACCTTCACCATCAATGGCAAAGAGGTCACATGCAGTTACATCAGCGACTATTACCTGCCCGACTATCCAGAGAAGGATGAAACCCCATGGGCCAATAATAACTATCAGGAGGGTGACAGCGTGACGATTGTGGGTTGGATAAGACCTTTTCCCTCTGCTATCGAATGGTTGAAGAATCAAATCGAAGAAAAAAAAGAAGGGAACAGCCATGAGGTCTCTGTCAGCATGATAGCCAATCTCTTCACGGACGAGCAGCCATCGTTCAAAGCACCGACAGACTCCCTCGGCCATTTCACATTGCGGATACCGATAGAGAACACGACATCTTTCTATCTGGAATGTGGCAGATGGTGGGTGGGAATTGTGGCAGAACCCAACGAGACCTACTTCCTGATGATTGACCCCATCGAGGACAAGAAGCTTTTCATGGGCAAAAATGCACGCTTGCAGAATGAGGTCAACGCCCACAAAATCACTCCCGAAGCGTATGGGACAGGAAAATTGGAAACGATGGGCGGCATCATGGATATACTCGACAGCGTCAAGCTACAGACCGTCGAAAAAATGCAGGAGTTGGATAATATGTGCAAAAAGCATCCCACGTTGTCAGAGAGGTATCGCACGTATTATCGGAATAAAATATTGACCAACGACGCAAGAATCTTGATGCAAGGAATGTATATGGCACCCAACGATGAGGTGCCAGAGGAATACAGCATGTTCATCGATGAAAACTACTGGAAGGAATTCGCAGAGCCTTACACGATGGAAGCCTATACCTTCTCGCAATTTCTCAATGACTACAGTTTCCGTTTGCAGCAGAACGTCCAAGACAAGAATGCCTACACGATGAAATGGATCATGGAGTCAGCCGAAAAGGACGGCATCGTCAGTTTATCAGCAAAAGACAGAGCGGCCATCAAACAATATGATGCGGCCTACCCTGCATATCATGAGAAAAGGAAGAACGCCCCCGATAGCCTACAAGAGACGATTGATGAAGAGTTCGGCAGGAACGACTTTGTGAAAAACGTCATCGAGATTCAAAACCGAAGTCCCCAATATCAGGACTACTCACAACAAAAGTACCTGATGCGCGAATTGGAGCTGATGGTGAAGGAAATGGACGCACGCGAATGGTCTGAAACAGTACAAGACCTCATGCTCTGCCGAATCCTTTATAAAAACATCAACTGGAGTCGCCAATCTTTGGGAAAGGAAATCCTCACCTTTGTCGACGAACACATTCACATGCCCGCTGCTCTCCATGCGGTGTATGCCATCAACGACAAATACGAAAAGATTGGTAAGAGTGGCCTTACTCATGCTGACAACCTCAAATCGAACGAGATGGTAAAGGACATGAGTGAGGGTGAGCAGATTCTGAAGAAACTATTAGAACCCTACAAGGGCAAAATCGTCTTATTAGACATTTGGGGCACCTGGTGTAGTCCTTGTAAGGAACGTCTTTCCCACTCACAGGAGGAGTATGAGCATCTGAAGAATTACGATATCATCTATATGTATCTTGCCAACCGTTCCTCGGAAGAGAGTTGGAAAAATGTCATCAAGGAATATCAAGTAATGGGTGAGAATGTGGTACACTACAACTTGCCCGATGAACAGCAGCAAGCTGTGGAAAACTACTTAGGCGTGCATGCTTTCCCCACCTACAAACTCTTCGACCAACAGGGTCGCGTGCTCGATGTGAATGCCGACCCCACCGACCTCGATGCATTAGAGAGAGTCATCCAACGGATATCAAAAAAATGATAACCCAACTTGCGTTGAGTTATCACATATTTTGCATCACTTTTTCTCGTCTTCGGCAGGCTGTTTCGTTTTCTTGCTGACAGGCACATCTGTCATTTCGCCTTGGATGAAGATGCGTGTCATTTCCTCCTTGCAGTTGGAGAAGACTTGGATGTTCTTCTTGAAGGGGCCAGGCATCTTGCTCGAACCATCGTAAGTGACCGTGATTTCGCCTGAAGCACCAGGAGCAATAAAGTCCTTGGGATAGTCGGCCACTGTGCATCCGCAGGAAGCATGAACAGCCGTAATAACAAGTTTAGCATCGCCTACATTCTTAAACTTGAAAGTGCATTTCTGCACAGGATTTTCCAACGAGAAAGTGCCAAAGTCGATGGTTGTCTTCTCGAACTTGATTTGTGGCAATTTCTTGGCTTGCATGCCCAATGTCATCGAGAAAAGAGCGATGAGCAATAATAGCTTTGTTTTCATATTTGCTTGTGTTTTGATGAATTTTGATGCAAAGGTAGGAAAAAACTCCCTACTTCTAACTCCCAACTCCTAAATTTTTCGTAACTTTGCACGATTTTTGTATAATTTAAGATTTTGAGATGAATAAAAACACGCTTACGGCATTTGTTCTGATGGCTATCGTGGTCTTTGGTTTCATGACCTACGAGAACTACGCACGACGCAATCAGATGGAAGAGCAGATGGTGTTGGACTCTATTGCCCGTGTGGAGGCAGAGAAGGAAGCCCAGGTAAAACTGAAAGAGCAGCAGAAGAAGACTGCTGAGTTGGCCGACACGCTCAATCCGTTGTATGAAGCCCATCAGGGGAAGGTATCGACCCAAGTCATCGAGAACGAACTGCTGCGCATCACGCTCACCAACAAGGGTGGCCAGATGCAGAAGGTGGAATTGAAAGACAGCACCTACAAGAGCCGCGAAGGTGGCAATGTGGTGCTCTTCGATGGTAATGACCAGAACATGTGTCTGATGCTGGATGGCAAGACTGCCAACATTGTGACGGACGAATTGTTCTTCACCCCTACTGATGTGAAAAAAGATGGTTTGACCATGCATCTGCCTGTGGCCAATGGCTCACTCGACATTATCTACTCGCTTCGTCCCAATTCCTACATCCTCGACATGGACGTGCAGGCTACAGGTTTGGAGGGTTTCTTCCCCTCGAAGACCAACGCCATGCAGATTGAATGGACAGAGGACATGAAACAGCAGGAGAAAGGCTACGACTTCGAGAACCGCTATTCGACCGTGACCTATCGCGACACCGATGGCGATACCCACGAACTCTCTGTGAGCGGAGGCGATGAAGAAGAGGACGAATTTGAAGAAAAAGTGAAATGGATTACTTATAAGACTCAGTTTTTCAGCCAAGTACTGATTGCAGAAAATTCGCTGAACATCAGCAATATGTCTTCTACATATTTGGAGAACGGCTCTGGTTATCTGAAGACTTATAAGACTTCCTTTGCTGCTGACTTCGACACGAAGGGGGTCACACCAACCCGTTTCCATTTCTATTTAGGTCCTAACAAATTCTCCACGTTGAAGGATAATGAAGAGCTGTTGGCATCGAGCGACGACCTCGACTTGCAGTCGTTGGTGTATATGGGTTGGCCTGTTATCAAATGGATCAACCGCTTCTTCTTCCTCTATGCGTTTGACTTCCTGACAGGACTTGGACTCAACATGGGTATTGTGCTCGTGCTGCTCACCCTCATCGTGAAGTTCCTTGTGTTCCCATTGATGAAGAAGTCCTACATCTCCTCTGCCAACATGCGTGTGTTGCGTCCCAAGATGGATGAAATCAATGCCAAGTATCCTCGCAAGGAGGATGCCATGCTGAAGCAGCAGGAGGTGATGAAACTCTATAGCGAATATGGTGTGAGTCCAGTAGGTGGCTGTCTGCCTATGCTGATACAGATGCCTATCTGGATTGCCCTCTTCAACTTCATCCCCAACTACATCGAGATGCGTGGGGAGTCTTTCCTTTGGGCTGATGACCTTTCCACCTACGATGACATCATTAATTGGGGCTTCAACATCTGGGGCGTAGGCGACCACCTCTCCCTCTTCTGCATCCTGTGGTGTGTATCGACCGTGTTCAATTCAGTCATCACCCAGCGTCAGCAGCAATATGCCATGACGGATGAACAGCAGCAGCAGATGAAGATGATGAAGTGGATGACCTATCTGATGCCCGTCATTTTCTTCTTCTCATTCAACAGTTACAGCGCAGGTCTGAACTGGTATTACTTCATCTCAGGTCTCGTGAGCATCGTGATGATGTGGTTCCTCCGCAAGACTACTGACGATGATGAGCTGCTCCGCAAACTGGAGAAGCGTCATGCAGAGCGCAAGGCCAACATAGGTGACAAGAAGAAGACTTCCAGCCTCATGGGACGTCTGCAAGCCATGCAGGAAAAGCAATTGGAAATCCTCAAGCAGCAGCAAGAGAGGAATAACAAACGTTGATCCTAACGATAACGCAAACTTTTGACAATCATAAGATGACACAAGCCATTCAGAAAAAACTCAGCGATTCTGTCGCCATGCGATGGATTGCATTGGTCATTGTCTCTGTGACAATGATGTTTGCCTACTTTTTCACAGACGTGATGTCGCCCCTCGAACCCCTGCTCACAGCAGCGAAGGAAGATGGGGGATTGGGCTGGACAAGCGATGAATACGGATTCTTCTCAGGTTCCTACGGATTCTTCAACGTATTCCTCCTCCTGCTCTTCTTCGGAGGCATCATCCTCGACAAGTTTGGCATCCGTTTCACAGGTGTGCTCTCCACAGCCCTCATGTTTGTAGGTGCAATCATCAAGTGGTGGGCATTGGACAAGACGTTCGAAGGTGAGTTGTTTGGCTATCAGATGCAGGTCATCTATGCTTGCGTGGGCTTTGCCCTCTATGGCGTGGGTTGTGAGATAGCAGGTATTACGGTGAGCAAGGTGCTGGTGAAGTGGTTCACGGGACATGAACTGGCTTTGGCAATGGGCGTGCAGGTAGGTCTTGCCCGTTTGGGAACAGCCGCAGCTCTGAGTTTCGCCCTCCCCTTCGCCAAGTCAATGGGTGGTGCAGCTGCCAGCGTAGGGTTGGGAGCAGCACTTCTTTGTGCAGGCATGCTCGCATTCTTTGTGTATAATGTGCTCGACAAGAAAGAGGACAAAGCATCAGAGGCAGTTGCTACTGAACCTGAACCAGGTTTCCAATTTGCCGACCTGAAGATGCTCTTCACCAACAAAGGCTTCTGGTACATCACCCTGCTCTGCCTCATGTTCTATGCAGGCGTGTTCCCCTTCTTGAAGTTTGCCACCAAACTGATGGTGATGAAATACGGTGTGGAAGAAGACCTCGCAGGTTCCATTCCTTCCATGCTCCCTTACGGCACCATCGTACTGACACCTATCTTTGGTCTCATCTACGACAAGATTGGCAAGGGTGCCACGCTGATGATTATTGGCTCTGTGCTGCTCACCATTGTTCACGCCGTATTTGCCTTGCCTATCACCTCTGTGGCTGTGGCCATCGCGATGATGCTTGTTTTGGGTGTGGCATTCGGATTAGTTCCTTCTGCCATGTGGCCTTCTGTGCCCAAGATTATCCCCATGCAACTGTTGGGAACGGCATACGCCCTCATCTTCTACATCCAGAACATCGGCCTTTCGCTCGTACCTATCCTCATTGGTAAGGTGAACCAAGCCAACACCGATGCCAACGGACTGATTGACTACACTAATTCGATGACCATCTTTGCCGTGTGTGGTGGCATTGCCATCATCATCTCCGTCCTGCTCCTGATTGAGGACAAGAAGAAAGGTTATGGCTTGGAAAAGTCGAACATCAAATAACATAATAACTAACCACTAATCAACAAAAACATGTTTGAAGGACAGCCTAAAGGTCTATGGACCTTAGCATTAGCAAACACAGGTGAGCGATTTGGCTACTACACGATGCTGGCCGTGTTCACCCTCTTCCTCCAAGCCAATTTCGGCTTCGACGAGAAACTCACTTCCACTATCTTCTCCAGCTTTCTGATGCTGGTGTATTTCCTTCCACTCTTTGGTGGCATGCTGGCTGACAAGTTCGGCTACTCAAAGATGGTGACCATTGGTATCTTTATCATGTTCATCGGCTACGTGCTGCTCTCCATCCCATTGGGCAAGGAAGCTGTGGCGATGATTGCGATGGCTGGTGCCCTGCTCTTGGTCAGCTTCGGCACAGGACTTTTCAAAGGTAACCTGCAGGTGATGGTGGGCGACCTCTACAACGACCCCCAATTTGCCAGCAAACGTGATTCTGGCTTCCAGCTCTTCTACATGGCCATCAACGTGGGTGCGCTCTTTGCTCCTACTGCTGCCATCAAGATGATGAACTGGGCACAATCCTCCATGGGCATGAGCGAAGCCGATTCCTACCACTTCGCTTTTGCTGTGGCTTGCGCATCACTCATCGTCAGCATCGCCATCTACTATTTTGGCAAGAGCACCTTCGCACAAGTCATCACCACGAAGAAAAGCACCAAGAGCGCAGCTGCCGACACCAACGTGGAAACCCTCTCCAAGAGCGAAACCACAGAACGCATCATCTGCCTGATTCTTGTGTTCACCGTCGTGCTCTTCTTCTGGATGGCATTCCACCAGAACGGCCTCACCCTCACCTTCTTCGCCCGTGACTACACAGCCACATCAGCCACAGGTCTGACGGCAATGGAGTTCGATGTGATGAACCTTGTCTGGTGCATTCTCATCATCTATGGACTCTTCGGTTTCTTCCAGAGCAACACAGCCAAAGGCAAAGGCATCGGCGCAGCGTTGGTCATCATCCCTGCTGCCATCCTTGGCTACACCTACTATCAGAACGCTGACGCTGTGGTGGCTGTGGACGCTCCTATTTTCCAGCAGTTCAATCCAGCCTTCGTGGTGGCACTCACCCCTGTCAGCATAGCCCTCTTCGGATGGCTTGCCAAGAAGGGCAAAGAACCCAAAGCACCCGTCAAGATTGGTCTTGGCATGCTCGTGGCCGCTGGTGCCTACATCATGATGACCTTAGCCTGCATCGGCTTACCACTCCCAGCCTACGATGCAGAAGGCACCAACCTCCACATGGCAGACGTGACCCCCAATCTGCTCGTCAGCACCTACCTCGTGCTCACCTTTGCAGAGTTGCTCCTCTCCCCTATCGGCATTTCCTTTGTCACCAAGGTGGCACCTCCCAAATATCGAGGCATGATGATGGGTGGTTGGTTCGTTTCCACAGCCCTTGGCAACTTCCTCGTTCAGATTCCAGGTTATCTCTGGGGCAAGGACTTGACCATTGTCTGGGGCGTTTTGGCAGGCATTTGCCTCCTCGCAGCCCTCTTCATCTTCTCCATCATCAAAAAGCTGAACAAGGTGGCATAACCTAAACATATGGATGACGAGAACCCATCTCTGTCAATCACTTGAATAGAAATTTCCCAAATCTTCCAAATCCTCCCAATCTACCGCAAAGCGGTGTAGTAGAAAAAAACTACGCTGATAAATCGGCAGATGAGAAGATTTGGAAGATTTTTATTTGAGTCCATAAAGTCCATAGCCTTTACTTGGCATATACACTTTTGGTTGTTCCATCAGAGTAACGAATGATGTTCACACCCTTCTGCAAGGTTCCTACACGTTGACCAGCTATGTTATAGATGGCATCACAATCAACTGTCAACTGTGAACTGTCAACCGACTCAATGTCTGTGATCGCATCTTCACCCAGGGTCAGTCTGAAAGGTTCTGTATATCCACCCAACACATCAGCTGAGAAGGGAACGCTCTCTTTGATATCCATAACGATGCCTGACTTCTTATCGATAGCCTTGAAGGTGATGGGCTCATTGCCTTCACCACACATGTTCATCATCACCACACCTTTCACTACCTTGCCCACACCTCTGCACTCATCACCACAGAAGGCTGCCACATCATAATCGTTCACGTCTGCTTCCACATCTTTAATAGAGAGAGACACAATGGTGGGCATTCGGTTCGGATATTTGTGAATGTCGCAACTCCAATAACTCTCTTCTGAATCCGTTCTTGCTTTCGCCTCTCTGGCCTTGGCTTCGGATGGTTGGCTGAAATGTACGGATTTCTCGGCTCCTGACTTGTACATATAACCTTTGCCCGGAACGAGTTTGGTCAATGTCCCTATCCATGAACCACCAGAATAAGAGGAGAAGTCCTCCTGATCCACTATCAAGTCATTCTCCTTTGGTGAGAAGCCCTTCAAAGCATCCTCAATAATAGTGGCTGTAGCCATCGGATAACCCATCCAGTTCCACCCTTCTTTCAAGGTAATGGCAGTGGTTTCTGCATCGAAGAGGTCACCTGTCAACTGATAGGGTTCTGTGTCAGCAGCTGTGGTCTTCACCTTATAGCATTCTACTGCGTTGAGTTCCATCAGGTTTCCCACGACACCAAACTGGATGTCTCTGATGAGTCCCTTCGTCTGGCTTTTCACTTCCACCACATTCTCTTTTTCTCCAAACACTTCGATAGGGTTCAGATTGTCAGCCAAGTTGTGCGACACCCAGTTCCAGCCCTCATCCAACTTCCATGCAAGGGGTTCTCCTGCCACCGTGATGCTGAATGCGAACTCCTCATACGTCGGCCCTGTGGCGTTCTTCCTCGACAAGCTGATATTACGGAAATAGCCATTCGCCTTGCCTACTTTGGCATTCTCATCAGCTTTCAGCGTGAGGTTGATGATTGCGCCATTGTTTCCGTTGAGGGGATCTGCCCCACTGCTGTAGAGCATTCCCACATAGTGGTCATCCACCTCTGCCAACATCAGCACATGATTCGACGTGCAGCGATCGCCCAGGTCATAAAGGAACTCCTCCTCGCTGTCTTTCGCCACGCTAACCCCTTTGGGCAGATAAAGGTCAAACTGGACATCACGATATTCGGCATCAGGATTGTTGAGCAGCACGGAGATGGTTCTCGTTTCCCCCTGATTGATGGTGAAGTCCTCAATATACAGCCTTTCTTCTTGCACAGGGTCTTCAGGGTCAAGTTGCCCTCCTTCTCCCTGAATAGTGATGTCGAAGGCGAACTCTTCATACGTGGGGCCTGTGGCGTTCTTCCTCGATAGGCTGACATTGCGGAAATAGCCCTTCACCTTGCCAGCGTTGGCGTTTCCATCGGCTTTCAGCGTGAAGCTGATGATTGCGCCATTGTTTCCTGTGAGGGATGCAGAGCCACTGCTGTACAGCATCCCCACATAGTGGTCATCCACCTCTGCCAGCATTAGCACATGATTCGACGTGCAGCGGCTGCCCAATTCATACATCAACTCGCCTTCACCGTCTGTTGCCACGCTGATGCCTTCAGGCAGATAGAGGTCAAACTGGACATCACGGTATTCGGCATCGGGATTGTCGAGCAGCACCTCCACAGTTTTCGTCTCTCCCTGTTGGATGGTGAAGTCTTCCATGTAGAGCTTGTCCTCAGCTCGAAGTCCGCTGAACATGGTAAGCAGTGTTGCCACTATAAACAAATATCTCTTTCCCATCTTATCACATGTTTATTTCACGACAAACTTACGTCCGTTCTGAATGTACACACCCTTGGGCAATGCCTTCTTTTCCATCGTCACACGTTGTCCTGACAAGGTGTAGATGGCATCGCTGTCAACTGTCAAGTGTAAACTGTCAACTGACTGAATACCTGTGGCCATGTCTGACACGTTCATCTTGACACAGCGTCCGTCTGTAGTGACAAAGGCAGCATTCTCGATGGATGCGGCCTTAACGTCAGAGAGCTGTAGAGTGACAAGTGCCTCCTCTGTCACCTCAAAGGCTGCATTGTTCATCGAATAGGCAATGACTGTATATCTGTTCTCTCCTGTGCGGTCAAAGGCTAATGCATGGTCAGCACAGCCGTTCAGCTTCACATCTTGAAAAGAACTTCCCTCTGGGACAATCACATCGAACTGCATGGCAATGTAGTTGGCAGACTTCTCAACGACCAGGTTCATGCCATCACCTTTGCGTTCCATCGTCATCATGCCATCAATTGCATCCACAGCATCACGCAGCTTCGCTTCTTCTCCATCAATGCCAAGGATGATGTTCACCGTCTTGGTCACATCGAACACGTTGATGACACCATCACCATTCACATCTGCTGCAACGGCAACAAAGTTGGCTGGTGTCCTGCCGATGACATGGTTCACGATAGCGACCACATCGCTGATGGTAACCTTGCCACTACCATTCGCATCGCCTGGCTTGATGTCGCTGACTGTCAATTTCGCACTGATGTCTGCGGGAGTGACAGGTGTCGCATCACTCAAGGTTAGCTCAATGTTCTTGATGTTGACCATGTATTCTCCAATTGCCATATTGCCACTCACATCCAACATCAGGTTGACGATGGTGCCCTCCGTTCCGCTGAATGCCTTCGACGAGGCTGAGTAAGCCACCACCTTATATTTCCCTTCAGGCTGGACAGAGAACGAAGAGGTGTGGTCACGCCCCTTTCTGTCTGTCAGTTCGCATCCTGTCAGGGTGATGCCTTCTGGCAAATACAGGTCGAACTCAAAGGCAGAGACTTCCTTCTTGTTCGTCAGTTCCACGGGGAATGATGCTGTTCTGCCAATAAAGACTTCCTTCGATTTGATGCTGAGGAGATTCTCTGTCGTACTGAATCGCCCTGTCACCATCACATCATAACTGGGCATGACAGCTGGTATCTCGCTCCATCCAGAGAACATATAATCTTCCTTGCTTGGTTCTGCTTCCGGTATGATGTTTGCCCCATATTCCACTTCGTATGCTTTGTAGATTTCACCATCTACCATATAAGTCAATTTGTACTTATTGATGGTGAACGAACCTGTCACAGTCACGTCGTTTGCAGGCATAGTCTCAGGTGTCTCGCTCCATCCAGAGTAAGTGAAACCTTCTTTGGTTGGTGCATCCTCTGGCGTGGTGCTTGTACCATACTCCACTTCATAAGTTTTGTAAATCTCACCATCCACAGTATAAGTCAACTTGTATTTGTTGATGGTGAATGTGCCTGTTACGGTCACTTCATTAGCAGGCATCGTTATAGGTATTTCGCTCCAATCAGAGAAAGTGAAACCTTCTTTAGTTGGTGCATCCTCTGGCATAATGGATGCTCCATACTCCACTTCATAGGTCTTGTAAATCTTACCATCCACCATATAAATCAAAATGTATTTGTTGACGATGAATGTACCTGTCACAGTCACGTCGTGGCAGGGCATCGTGGCTGGTATCTCGCTCCAATCTGAGAAGGTATAACCTTCTTTAGTTGGTATAGCCTCTGGCGTGATGCTTGTACCATATTCCACTTCGTATGACTTGTAAGTTTCACCATCCACAGAATAAGTCAACTTGTATTTGTTGATGGTGAATGTGCCTGTTACGGTCACTTCATTAGCTGGCATCGTTATAGGTGTTTCGCTCCATCCAGAGAAAGTGAAACCTTCTTTAAGTGGTGCGGCCTCTGACGTGATGGGTGCTCCATACTCAACTTTAATCGTCTTGTAAGTTTCACCATCCACGACATAGGTCAATGTGTAGCTGTTGATGGTGAATGTGCCTGTTACGGTCACATTCTCTGCAGGCATCCTGTTGGGTGTCCAACTCCAGCCACTGAAGGTGTATCCTTCTTTGACAGGTTCATCTTCAGCAGTAATA
>JBGUMY010000231.1:0-4537 GCA_045117095.1 Bacteroidaceae bacterium
CGTAATCAGTCAAAAAAGGAGACTTATGAACATCATCATTGGAAGAAAACGGGAAATGGCAGAACTGAACCGCCGTTACCACAGTCCAAAAGCAGAATTCATTGCAGTATATGGACGTCGTCGAGTAGGAAAGACATTTCTGGTAAACGAAGTGTTTCGCGACTCCATGGTTTTTCATCATACAGGCATATCGCCTTACGACCGCAAACGCAAGGTCACTCTGAAAGACCAACTACAAAATTTCTATTATTCGTTAATTCGCCATGGAATGGAAGGGATTGACCCACCCAAATCATGGATGGAAGCCTTTTTCCTGCTCGAACAATTCCTTGAGCGTCGCAATAATGGCACACGTCAGGTGGTATTCATTGATGAGTTGCCATGGATGGACACACCTCGATCCGGGTTCTTGACTGCTTTAGAAACATTTTGGAACGGCTGGTGCAACATGCAACATCACCTGTGTTTCGTTGTTTGCGGTTCGGCCACCTCATGGATGATGGACAATCTCATCAACAACAAGGGGGGACTGTACGGACGTCTGACATGCGAGATGCATATTTCTCCATTCACTTTGCATGAATGCGAAGAGTTCTTCCACAGCCGCCATATTAAAATGCCACGCTATCAGATAACGCAGGCCTATATGATTCTTGGAGGCATCCCCTTCTATCTTGATTATTTCAATCCATCATATAGTCTCGCACAGAATATTGATGCACTTTTCTTCAGCGCCAAAGCCAAGCTGGGCGACGAATTCGACCGTCTGTTCAACTCCATATTCGACCATGCTAACGAATGCATGAAAATAGTCAGGGCATTAGGTCAAAGACATTCAGGCTTTTCCCGTACAGAAATAGCGAACCTTACAGGCCTGACATTAAATGGAGATTTTTCCAGACTGCTTAAAGCTCTTGTCGCCAGCGATTTCATTGTCCGCTATGTACCGTATGGGATGAACATGCGTGAAGAATACTATAAACTCTCCGACTGCTTCTGTTGGTTTTGGCTCCACTTCAAAGAGAACAAGCGAATTCAGGAGACCGACTATTGGCAACATCATCTGAAAGAGCCTGAAATCACCTCTTGGCGTGGTATTGCCTTCGAGGAAATATGCTTTCAGCACATCAGCCAGATCAAGAAAGCCCTACAGATTGGCGGTGTGTCCTCTCGCGAATCAGCACTCATTATCAAGGGCAATGATTATACAGAGGGATTCCAGATAGACCTTCTCATAGACCGTGCAGACGATGTGGTCAATATCTGCGAGATGAAATACAGCAAGAGCGAGTATGTTGTCACCAAAGACTACGCGTCCAAACTTGTTCATCGACAGTCTTTGTTGGAAGCACAACAACCAGACAAGACGTTTCATCTCACATTGGTAAGTACGGGGACATTGCAACGCAATGAATATGCCGACACCTTCACCTCAATCGTAACCCTTGATGACCTGTTCTCTCAATAACCAATAACCTATAACCCATAACCACTCAATTGTCAACTCTCAACTCTAAACTCTCAACTCTTCACTTTTTGGGGATGACTTTACGCTAAAATGATGGCTTACGAATCTTATGTCATCAAAGAGCGTTGAGTTATTCTTTTATCACCCAGTCTTCAATGGTTCGGGTGTCGGCATTCATCTTAACCCCAACTTTCACCACCTGTCGACCATCCATTTGATAGGGAAGTGCATACCCCTTCTGCTCAATCTGCTTCAGCGCATTCTCTGCAGTGTCGTTCACCTTGAGTTCAAACACGTAGATGGCATCAGGCATCTCCACCACCATGTCCACACGTCCGCCAGCACATTTAACTTGTGTACGGGCATATACATTGAGCATGGAGAAGATGAGATACATCGTGTATTCATAGAATCCTTCCTTGGTAGCAGCCTCTGCCAGTTTCTCCTTAAATCCCTCCACGTAAGGGATTCCAGCCAGATAGGCCTGCATCTCCTGCATAGCTTGATTGATGTCTGCTTTTTTGAGTGCCTTCCAGAACTTGGCAGCAAAGCCTATCTGTACATTTGATTCATCCAGTCCGATATAGGTGGGTAGTAATCCCTTGACATAACCTATGCGCACCTCTTGGTTAGGAATAGAAAGCGTGTAAGCCTCTGTATCTCGGTCATAGTCTTTGATGGTCAGATACCCACTTTGGTAGAGTAGTGGCAGGGCGTTCGTCATGTTCTCCGTAGGCTGGTCGAAGGCCGATGATGGAACTTCCAATTTGTCGAACGACATGATGTCGGTCTTGAAATGCTGCAGTTGGTGAATAAGAAAAGTGGGGGTGCCAGAAGCAAACCAGTAATTGTCCAGTTTTTGGTCACAGAAAGCATTGAGCAGGCTGTATGGATTGTAGATGTCTTCCGACTCTTCCGAGAAGTGATAGCCATCGTAACGAGTTTTCAGCTTGTCGAACATCTCTTCGGCCGTACAGTCATATTTGATCGCCATTCGGGCAATGTCTTCGGCAAAGACCTCCTTAACCTCTGGCTCCGTGATGCCACAGATGGCGGAGAACTGAGGGAGCATGGTCACATTCTTGATGTTATTGATAGTAGAGAATATGCTCAGTTGTGAGAATTTCGTGATGCCCGTGATGAAGCAGAATTTCACCATTGCTTCACTGGCCTTCAAGGGAACATAAAACTCTTGCATCACCTTGCGGAAAGCAGGCATGGCTTCTTCCTCATGGAGTACTTCAAGTAACGGAGCATCATATTCATCGATTATCACGACCACTTGTTTGCCCGTCTGTTCGTAAGCCCGTCGGATAAGTCCCTGCAACATTCCTCCCGGAGTGACTTCAGCCTCATTCTTACCATATATTTTTGCATAGTCTTCCAGCATGAGCAAAAGGCGGTTACGCAATGCTTCAGCGCCATCTTGTCCTTTGGCTGTACTCAAGTCCAGACAGATGACAGGATATTCAGCCCACTCCTGTTCCACTTTCATTATCTTCAGTCCCTCGAACAAATCCTTTTCACCACGGAAATAGGATTCCAGGGTGGATGTGAGCAACGACTTTCCGAACCGTCTGGGTCGGCTCAGGAAGATATACTTCGCATAGTGAGCCAAACGCCACACCAAGTCCGTCTTGTCAACATACACATATCCACCTCGTACAATCTCCGAGAGCGTCTGAATACCTATAGGATATTTTCTTTCTGCCATCTTGCTGTTAGTTTGAATGCAAAGATACGAACTATTTTCAATCCGCACAAACTTTTCACCACTTTTTAACTTTCCCCACACAGTCAAGGTGATCGTTAAGGCTTCTCAACCCTTACCTGTCACCTCTCCACTCTCCACCCTATATCCTCAATAACCAATAACCATTAACCAATAACCATTAAAAGATTCCTCAATAACCTATAACCTTTCAAAGAACCTATATCCCATAACCACTCAATGATAACTCTTAATTAAATAAGACTCTCAACTTGATAAGCCGAACAGTTACGTTGCAACCAATGGAGTGAACAAATCTGAACTTACTATAAATCAAAAGAGCACATCACTTTTGATACGCCCTCTCTTTTTCATTCATTATCACCAATGATTTTAATCATCTCTGCAGGAGTGACAACAATTGGGTTCCGTGGAAAATGTCGTTGATTACCAGTAACGATGAATGCACCTTCTTTAGATAACGCAACTTCGTAGAAGACCTTGTCATCTGGATCCGGGAACAACTCATCACTCGGAACACGTTCCAATGATAACCCCATTCGAACTAACGACATCACTGCCTCTATTTGATCTTCATCAAAATTGAATTTGTCTCGGTGAAGGACCTCATTATATTCATTTATGATCTCTTCATTGTACAGAAGAACAATGCGTTCTTCCAAGACATGGTCAAGCAATACCACTGTGGGAGAATCTGCTCTTTTCGACATCAAGGCAGATACCAGCACATTGGTGTCAAACACTGCATAGAACACCCCCATCATTCCATCACTTTGCGAGCAACCCTGGTTTGGCGGATCTCGCTGTTGATTTCATCAAGCGACATCTCAGAGTTCCCGTTGTGTTCACTCTGAAGACGCATCGCATTGATTGCCCTACGGGCATTTGCTCTAATTTGCTGTTTCACATTGAACTCCACCAGTACAGCTTCCACTTGCTGTTGAATCCATTTATCCATCGCATCATCATTGGCAAATGAAGACCGAGCCTGTTTGACCAGTTCGTCGTTCAATGTAATATTATACGTGCACATAACCTTCAATCTTTAGATTTCCGTGACAAAGGTACATCCTTTTTTCTCAAATCCGCATCTTTTCACCCTTAAAATGCGGTTTCGTTCGCTTTTTAAGCAACTTTACCTGAATTTTTAGTGATTTTGGCAAAAAAGCATGGCAACCCTAAACCCCCATCCTCAATAACCAATAACCTATAACCCATAACCACTCAATGATAATTCTTAACTCTCAACCCTTCATCGTATCTTTAGCACGCTTGGCTCGCCAAGAAACCCTTAACTGTCAATTCCAAACACACTATCCATCAGCATCCTGTTCCGC
>JBGUMY010000232.1:0-9626 GCA_045117095.1 Bacteroidaceae bacterium
GCGGAACAGGATGCTGATGGATAGTGTGTTTGGAATTGACAGTTAAGGGTTTCTTGGCGAGCCAAGCGTGCTAAAGATACGATGAAGAGTTGAGAGTTAAGAGTTATCATTGAGTGGTTATGGGTTATGGGGTATTGGTTATTGAGGATGGAGACGTGATAGTTGAGAGAGGGTGATAGTTGAGGGTTGAGAGAGGGCGAGAGCCGAGATTGCATGAGGATGCAGTCTCGGCTCTCGCGCATTTGGGGGGTATGGATGTTTTAGAACTTGAAGTCGACAGCGAAGCGGACACCGTTCTTGTGGAGCTTGTCGCCTCCAGGAACTGCAGGCATGTCGGTGTAGTTGAGACGACGCACGTACTGGACGGTGAGCACCTTGAAGATGTTGCTGATACCGACTGAGAGTTCCATGTAGGGTTTATTACCCATCACGAAAGAGGTCTGATAGCCATCACGAGTGGGGAAACGGAAGAGGTCGTTGTCGTTGGTCTGGATGAATGGATTGTTGCGGTCAGTCAAGTGGCCGTAGAGCATCTTGAATCCAACGTACTCACGCAGCTTCAGTTTCTTCAGTAGAGGGATGCGGTTGAGAATTTTACCGTCGAAACTCCAGTTGACCAGCAAAGAGACGTAGCGGTCGTTGAGGAACTCCATATTGCGGAGCATGTTGAATGACCAGCTGTCGAACTGCACGAAGTAGGAGAGGTTCGACTGAGGTGTGAAGAGCATGGGGAAGGGAACTTTGTTCCACTGCACACCACCTTTCAGATAAGCCTCGATGGAACCACAAGCACCTGGCAACCAGAACTTCTTGAAGATGGTGGCCTCTGTCATGTTGTAGTTGTATTGACCTCCTAAAAAGCCGTCTATACCCATTGTGTGCTCCAAAGTGATGATAGGCGCATCTTTGTTGATGGGCAGACGTTGCTGCTTACTGTTGATGAAGGTCTCACGAGGTGCATAACGGAAACCTACCTTGATATCAGTCGTCTTGATATGGGGCAGGATCACGCCGTCAGCATTACGCTGGTAGATGAGTTTGCCCGTAGGAGTGAGTTTGGAGTGGTCGAGGGCTAAAGACCAAGTCATGAAGTTGTCGGTCTCGTACTGACCTTTAAGTTTGACGTCGTTCACGTACATCATCTGATCCACTTTGCTCGTCTTGAAGGAACTATAGACGTTGTCCTTCACCGTGCCTGCAAACTTATCCACTGGCGACATGTCATCGTACATGTAAGAGGCAATGATGCTACGACGTGGGAACTCGTGTGCCATATACTTCTTCTTGTTGAAGGAGTACTCCACTTCGGCCTTGTACTTCATCTTCTCATCCTTGGTTCCGTATGCTCCATAGCCACGCACAAAGAGGTGGGGCGAGAGATTACCCGTCGTCTGGAGTGGCAGTTGGAAGCGCCAACCATCCACGTCGTTGTGGGAAATGATGGAGTTGAGTGGGATGAGGTCAAGTTTGTTGGGCTTGGGAGTGAGTTCTACAGAGTTCTCGACCACAGCCGTAAGGAGGAACTTCCAGAAGCCACCCAAATCATCGTTGATCTTATCCACACCATTGCCGAGATGATTCTCTGCGTTGGTGAGTTGCACAGGACGGATGGAAGCCCAATAAGTGGAATCCTTGAATGACGCATCTGACAACACGCGGTCAATCTGGGGTGACTTGAAGGCCTTTTTGTCGGTGATGGGTGAGAAGTCGTAATTGCTGTACTGCGAGTAGCGTTGACACTGGAACTTGATGGTTCCATAGAGTCCGCTCAACTCCACAATCATGTTGTCCACCTTCATCACTCGTTCGCCTGTGGGCAGGGTCATGAAGTCCTGGATCACCATGAGGTTATCGACAAAGTTCACTCCAGAATTGGTGGGCACATTGATGATGGCGCGCTTTACCTGGTTGAGGTTGTCGTCGGTGATGTAGAGGTGACCCGCAAATCCGAAGTCCTGCGTGTTGTTGGGCAAGAATACCACATCGATGCAGCGCTCATCGTCCACCATCAAGGTGTCTTGAATGAAGTAGTGGTAGAAACCAATGGCCTCATTGGTGGAAATCGGGCTGATGAAGGGGTGCTGCAAGAGGCGCACGTTGTCCTTGTAGATGTCCACGTCGGTGAAGATGTCCTTCACATAGGTGGTCAACATATCACCCGATGAGAGCATCGACTGGAAACCATCGCTACGCTGTGCTTTGATGGTTGTCTTTACTGTCTTGGGATTCTTGCGGTAGTTCTCTTCTGAAGCTGTCTCGTCCACCATGATGGGGATGATCAGCTTACCAGTCTCAGGACAAATCTCAGACAACAGCGTATCCTTGGTTCCCTTGATGTCGTTGTAGGAGAAGGTCTTCTTCTCGTATTTGTCGAAATGGTAGAAGTCCTTTTCTTTGATGTCACTCAACTTCTTGTTGGCAATCACCTTGCGCATCAAGTCAACGGCAGGGTTGTTCTTGCGCGAGTACTTGTGCTTCGCTTTCTTTACCACCACTTCGCTCAGCAGTATGTCGTCTGAGTACATCTTGATGATCTGATCACGAACCTCCTGCTTTCCACGTGGCACGGTGACAGTAACGGGTTTGTACCCTAAGAAGGTAATCTCGAACTTGTCGTATTTATCGAGAATGGGCAAGACGAAGTTACCATCGATGTCTGTGGAACGTCCCTCCGATGTACCGATATACTTGACGGCAGCAAAGGGGATGGGTTCGCCATTGGCACCATCAAGCACCTTTCCATAGAACTGTGCCCTCATGGCGATGGTTGCCAAAAGAAGTAAAAGGAATAAGGATATTCTACGCATAAACTTTTAGTCATTAATGAGGCACTTGCCCGTCATTTCCTTGGGCTGCTCCAGACCCATGATGTGGAGGATGGAGGGAGCCACGTCGGCCAACACACCATTCTGCACCTTGGCATTCTTGTTCTCAGTCACATAGATGAATGGAACGGGGTTGAGTGAGTGTGCCGTGTTGGGGGTGCCGTCGGCATTGAGTGCGTTGTCGGCATTGCCATGGTCAGCGATGATGATGGTTTCGTAGTCCATCTGCTTGGCAGTTTCCACCACTTCGTTCACACACTGGTCGATAGCCTTCACAGCGGCCTCGATGGCCGTATAAACACCTGTGTGACCCACCATGTCGCCATTGGCGAAGTTCACCACAATCCAATCGTATTTGTTGGTCTTGATAGCTTCCACCAGTTTGTCCTTCACCTCGAAAGCAGACATCTCAGGCTTCATGTCGTAGGTAGGTACCTTGGGTGAGTTCACCAAGATGCGGTCTTCACCTGCAAAGGGCTCCTCACGGCCACCATTGAAGAAGAAGGTCACGTGTGCATACTTCTCCGTCTCAGCGGTGTGCAACTGCTTGAGACCCTTTGATGCGATATATTCGCCGAGGGTGTTCTCCACGTTCTCCTTGGGGAAGAGGATGTGAACGCCTGTGAAGGAAGCATCGTAAGGAGTCATGCAGTAGTATTGTAAGCCTGGGATGGTCTTCATGCCCTGCTCTTCCATGTCCTTCTGCGTCAACACGATGGTGAGTTCCTTGGCACGGTCATTGCGATAGTTGTAGAAGATGACAACATCGCCTTCCTTGATGCGACCATCCACATTGCAATTGATAAGGGGTTCCATGAACTCGTCGGTGTTCTTGTGCTCCTCTGTGTGGCTGTCGTAGCAAGACTGCACACCTTCCACCATGTCTGCCACCTCACGTCCCTTGCCATGCACGAGTTGGTCGTAAGCCACCTTGATGCGATCCCAACGCTTGTCACGATCCATGGCATAGAAACGGCCGATGATAGAAGCGATGGCACCTACGCCTACCTCGTCGATGTGCTTCTGCAGGTCAGCAATGAATCCCTTGCCCGATTTGGGGTCAGTGTCGCGTCCATCCATGAAGCAGTGAACATAGCAGTTCTCGATGCCATACACCTTGGCGATGTCGATGAGTTTCAGAATGTGGTTGAATGCAGAGTGAACGCCACCTGTAGAGGTCAAGCCCATGAGGTGAACGCTCTTGCCGTTCTCCTTGGCATAGCTGTAAGCTGACTTGATTTCAGGATTCTCCAAGATGGAGTCATCCGCACAGGCACGGTTAATCTTTACCAAATCCTGATAAACAATGCGTCCTGCGCCGATATTGAGGTGTCCTACCTCCGAGTTACCCATCTGGCCATCGGGCAGACCTACGTTTTCGCCTGAAGCCTGCAACTCAGAATGAGGATAGTTTGCGTTCAGATAGTCCATGTAAGGAGTGGGTGTCTGGTTGATGACGTCACCCTTGCTTTTGTCACCGATTCCCCAACCGTCGAGAATCATCAGAAGTGCTTTCTTTGCCATAATTCGTTTATTTTTTTATTTGTTGAAATCGAAAAGTCAGTGCGTTAGCACACTTTGCGGCTGCAAAGTTACGACTTTTGAACGAAAAGAGAAGACTGAATGGGAAAAAAAACGTACCTTTGTGCCCGATGAATACTCAAAAACATAAATATGAATAAGAAGAAGACCCTTTTGCCGATGCTGATTGCAGCCTTTGCAGTCCTCATGATTTGGGGCACTACTGCTTGTAAGAATGTGCCTGGAGTGATGACGGGCGTTCCTTCAGACAGCGATTCTGTTGCTGCTGCGACCACTGAGTTCCCAAAGACGTTGGCTGATGCACCTGAGCCAGATGGAGGATTGATCACTTGGTTGGTGGCAGGCTTTTTGGAAGATGGTGGGTATAAGATGTTCATCGTTGATGGCGATGAAAGCCGATTCATTCAGGACAATCTCGGTGAGACAGACACCATCTATGTGCTCCGGATCGTCAGTTTTAATCGAGTGGCGTTTGAAGAGGGAGATGAGGATGAGGTGGATGAGTCCACGGAGGATGTGTCAGAAAAGAGTGGACACACAGAGTCTGTCAATGGACCTCTTGTGGTGGATGCCTACGATCCTGTCACCAAGGAGTTTGTGGGTCGTTATGATGGCACCTATTTCTCTGACTGCGAATACGATGAGAATGGAGAAGTCCTGAATTGTGGTGAATCCTATTCAGGCACCTTCACGAAAGCTGATGGCACGAAGGAGGAGTTCTCTTTCTATGGCGACTAACAGGCTGAAAGCATAGAGGGTGATGGAACTGATGACGCACATAGACATTCCTGTGTCGGAGTGGAAGATACCTGCTGGAGCGAAAGTGCTGCTGGTGGGTTCTTGCTTTGCTGATGAGATTGGGGAAAAGATGGTGAAGGGAGGATTCGAGGCGTTGGTGAATCCTTTTGGCACGCTGTATAATCCTGCCAGCATTGCTGCGAGTTTGTTGAGGAGCATCAGTGAGAGAGAAGTTCCCCAAGAGGGAAAGGACTGTGCGGATAAGTGGCTTGTCTTTCAGGGAGAAGATGGTGTGTGGCACTCGTGGATGCATCATAGCAGTTTCTCTTCATCCGATGTGACCACGCTCATAGCAAAGATGAACAGCACCACCCATCGTGTGGCGGACTTCCTTCGTGAGGCCGATGTGCTGGTTGTCACGTTCGGTACGGCTATCATCTATCGCCTGAAAGAGACAGGAATGCTCGTTGCCAACTGCCATAAACAGTCTGATCGCCTCTTTGTGAGGGAACGGCTGAGTGCTTACGATATTGTGGATCAGTGGCAGATGCTCCTGCAACTCCTGGAGAGTGTGAATCCGAAGTTGAAGATCATCTTTACAGTCAGTCCCATCCGTCACAAGCGGGATGGCTATCATATCAACCAAATCTCAAAAGGGATTCTATTACAAGCGATAGATGAAATGGTGAATTGTAAATTGCTCAATTGTCCATGGAATTATTTCCCTTCTTACGAGATCATGATGGATGAACTGCGGGATTACCGTTTCTATGCTGATGATATGATTCATCCGTCGGCAAAGGCGGTGGAGTATATCTGGCAGCGGTTCCAGGACACTTATTTTGATCATAAGACGAGAGATGTGGTGGCGAAGGCTGAGAAAGCATGGCGGCAACACCAACATCGTCAAATCATAAATAGTAAATGACAATATGTACACGATTGATGAAATTGCGCAAGTGATTGGCGCACAGAGAAAGGGAACGGCAGAGGCGAAAATCAATTGGCTGTTGATTGACAGCCGCAGCCTTTGTTTCCCAGAGGAGACGCTCTTCTTTGCCTTGAAGACGGAGAAGAACGACGGACATAAGTATATAGAGGAGTTGTACAGGCGCGGAGTGCGCAACTTTGTGGTGAGCCCCCCGACCCCCGAAGGGGGAGGGCTACCGCAGAGTTTGTCGTTAGAGCACTGCAATTTCCTGATGGTGAAAGCACCTCTACAAGCGTTGCAGGACTTGGCGGCGTATCATCGCAGCCAGTTGCATATCCCAGTGATTGGCATCACGGGCTCGAACGGAAAGACCACGGTGAAGGAATGGTTGTATCAGTTGCTGTCGCCCGATTATAATGTGTGCCGTTCGCCGCGCAGTTACAACAGTCAGGTGGGTGTGCCGCTGAGCGTATGGCTTATCAATCCCCACAACGACCTCGCCATCATCGAGGCAGGCATCTCGCAGCCCGGGGAGATGGCGAAGTTGGAACGCATCGTGAAACCCACCATCGGCGTGATGACCAACTTGGGGGCAGCGCATCAGGAGAACTTCATGAGTTACGACATCAAGTGTGCGGAGAAGATGCGGCTCTTTGCCCATTGCCAGACGGTGGTGCTCAATTCTGACAATGCCACCATCCATCGCTGTGCAGAGGCTTTGCTTGACAGCATTGAAAGGGTTTCCTTGAAGGTGAGGCGTATCGAGAAGGAGAATGACCATGCCACCATCTGCTTCGAGCATGAGGGCAGAGTGGGGCAGTACACGATTCCTTTCATCGATGATGCTTCCATCGAGAATTCCATCACTTGCTTCGTTACGGCAGCCCCCTTCTTCTCCCCCCAAGGGGGGATGAACACCCCGCATGGCTCCTCTTCCTCCTTGGGGGAGGTTGGAAAGGGGCTTCAGGTTTTGTGCGAGCGCATGGCCCATCTGGAGCAGGTGGCGATGCGTCTGGAGGTGAAAGACGGCAAGAACGGATGCACCCTCATCAACGACTCCTACAACTCCGATGTGCAGTCGCTCGACATTGCGCTCGACTTCATGTGCCGACGTCCTGAGACGAAGCGCCAGCACCGCACGTTGATTCTCAGCGACATCCTGCAGAGTGGTGAGTCCCCCAAGAGTCTCTATTCGCGGGTGGCGCAGATGGCTGCCTCGCGTGGCATTGAGAAGGTCATTGGCGTGGGCGAGGAACTCAATGCCTGTGCCGATTACTTCCCGATGGAGCACTACATGTTCCGCACCACCGATGCCCTCATCCGCAGTGAGGTCTTCGACCACTTGCGCAATGAGTTCATCCTCATCAAGGGCGCCCGCCATTTCCGTTTCGACAAGGTGAGCGACCTGCTGACATTGAAGGTACACCAGACCATCCTTGAGGTGAATCTCAATGCCCTCGTCAACAATGTGCGCTACTATCGTCGCTTCATGCATCCTGACACCAAGATGGTGTGTATGGTGAAGGCGAGCGGCTATGGCGTGGGTTCGTTGGAGACGAGCAAGACCCTGCAGGACAACGGGGTGGATTACCTTGCGGTGGCGGTGGCTGATGAGGGGGCAGACCTTCGTGAGGCTGGCATCACCGCCAACATCATGATTATGAATCCTGAGACCACCTCGTTCAAGATGCTCTTCGACTATAGCCTCGAACCCGAGGTGTTCAGTTTCGATCTGCTTGAGCAGCTCATCCATGCGGCAGAGAAGGAGGGTGTCACCAACTTCCCCATCCACATCAAGCTCGACACCGGCATGCATCGCCTCGGCTTCAATCCCGAGAAGGATATGCCCCGCCTCATTGAACGCTTGAGCCGGCAGACCGCTCTCGTGCCCTGTTCAGTGTTCAGTCATTTTGTCGGCAGCGATGGTGATGAGTTCGACACCTTCTCACGTCATCAGTTCCAACTCTTTGATGAGGCCAGTCGTCAGTTGCAGGCGGCTTACTCCCACAAGATTATCCGCCACATCTGCAATTCCGCAGGCATCGAGCATTTCCCCGAGTACCACCTCGACATGGTGCGCCTCGGATTGGGACTCTATGGCATCAACGCACGCAACAACCATATATTAAATAATGTGGCGACGCTCAAGACCACCATCCTGCAGATTCGTGACGTGCCCAAGGGCGACAGCATCGGCTACTCGCGTCGCACGACGTTGGAGCGCGACAGTCGCATCGCCGCCATTCCGATTGGCTATGCCGATGGACTCAATCGCCACCTCGGCAATCGGGGTTGCTACTGCCTCGTCAATGGGCAGAAGGCCGACTATGTGGGCAACATCTGCATGGATGTCTGCATGATTGACGTGACCGGCATCGACTGCAAGGAGGGCGACATCGTCGAAATCTTTGGTGACAACCTGCCCGTCACTGTGCTCAGCGATGCCCTTGGCACCATTCCTTACGAGGTGCTCACCGGCATCAGCAACCGCGTTCAACGGGTATATATTCAAGAATAATATAATTTAATTTTCTGAAGTTATAAAATGAAGTTAAATAGGGAGTTAAGCACTTGCGTTTTGGAATACAAGAATACAGGAATACAAGAATACAAGACGTTACTGATGCTGACGTTTCTGCCACTTATCATAACATTCGTCTCGTCTCCTTGTCTTCTTGTCTTCTTGTTTTCTTGTCTTCTTCCATTTTAACTTCCACTTTAACTCCCGAAAGTTCAATAATTTTATGTACAATGTACAATTTACCATGTACAAATATCTTCCTCTCCTGACGCTGTTCCTCTTCTTTATTCAGACGGCGACGGCACAGCGACTCATCCGTCGTTCCAGTCAGCATTTTGTCACTGAGCAGACGTTGCCCGACAGGGTGGAGCCGCTCTTGACGGATGTTTGGGATCAGTACACGCCCTACAACAACCTGTGTCCCCTCGACAGTGCGGGGCAGCGCTGTGTGGTGGGATGTGTCGCCACCGCCATGAGCCAGGTGATGCACTACTGGGAATGGCCCATGCGGGGGACGGGTTCGCACACTTATGTTGATAGCCTCGGCACGGGCTTGACCTTGACCGCTGATTTCGCGTCCCACACCTACGATTGGGCACAGATGCTCGACCGCTATGAGGAGGGACAATACACGCAGGCGCAGGCCGATGCCGTGGCGTTGCTCAGTCTCGATTGCGGCATTGCCGTCGATATGCGTTACGGAGCCGAGACCAGCGGGGCGCAATCCATTCGCCAGCCCATGGCGCTCGTCAACTACTTCGGCTACGACCCTGGTCTGCAGTTCTGCTTCCGCGACTTCTATTCCTTGGCGGAAATCACCCTAATGCTCAAGCAGGAACTCGCTGCCGGGCGTCCCGTGCTCATCTCGGGCTACAACATCAATGGTGGACATGCCTACGTGCTGGATGGCTACGACGAGCGCGATTGGTTCCACATCTGTTTAGGCAATCCTGCCAAGGACGGCGACAACTGGACCTACCTGCCCAACATGGTGCCCGACCAGCCCACGTGGTACGACCACGACAGTCCTGAAAATGGCATGAACTTCCTTCAGATGTTCACCCTCGGC
>JBGUMY010000233.1:0-7664 GCA_045117095.1 Bacteroidaceae bacterium
ATAGGTATTGGTTATCGCGCGTACATATTATATAATATAGAAGTAGAAGGGAAGTTAAAAGGAAGTTAGCGCTACGCTTCCTTTTAACTCCCCTTTTCATTTTTTTTGATGTCCTTGGGGCTTTCTAAGGAATCCCATTTTGTATCTTCTTCATGCCTTTTTGCTATGTGGACTTAACGAAAACAGATGCCTTAACTGTTAAATAAATCTAAAAATGCGATTTTTTGAGGGTGAAACTGAAAAAAGTTTTCCTTTGGAATATGTTGTTTAGCAGAAAATGTGTAACTTTGCACCACTTTTTGGAGTAGTGCGTGCCTTAGTTAGGTACATTAAGTGCTGTGTGGGTAGATATGCTCCGTTGAGAAGGGGCTTGAGGAAAGCGTGAAAATGAGCCGCACAACATTAAATCTAGCACGAAGCAAAGCGGGTCGCTGACCATAAAGGAATTGTTCCTCCTTCTGGTGGAAGGACTATGGTAGGCACTCGGGCATATAATAGACTATCAAATTAATAATAACATAAAAAAAACAACAAAATGCCTACTATTCAACAATTGGTAAGAAAAGGCCGTCAGGTGTTGGTAGACAAGAGCAAGTCTCCTGCTTTGGATTCATGCCCTCAGCGTCGTGGTGTTTGCGTGCGCGTCTACACAACTACTCCTAAGAAGCCTAATTCAGCGATGAGAAAGGTCGCTCGTGTTCGTCTGACAAACAAGAAGGAAGTGAACTCCTACATTCCAGGAGAAGGACACAACCTTCAGGAGCACTCTATCGTGCTGGTGCGCGGTGGTCGTGTGAAGGATCTTCCAGGTGTACGTTATCACATCATCCGTGGTGCACTGGATACAGCTGGTGTGGCAAGCCGCACACAGCGTCGTTCTAAGTACGGAGCAAAGCGTCCAAAGGCAAAGAAGTAAATCCTTTTTTCTTACTCAGAAAACAAAAGAACAACAGTTTTTTCACAACGTTTGGTTTGACGGAAATGCTTGAAGGGTTGAGTAAATGCCCCTCACAGTGGGCGTTGAAGACACACACAGTATGCAGCCTCAGACTAAAGAAAGATTAAATCAAACAAAAAAATGAGAAAAGCTAAACCAAAGAAGCGTGTGGTGCTTCCAGATCCAGTTTATGGTGATGTGAAGGTGACAAAGTTCGTGAACAACCTCATGTACGATGGAAAGAAGAGCGTGGCTTACACCATCTTCTACACCGCCCTGAAGAATGTTGAGAACAAGATGAAGAACGAGGAGAAGTCTCCTCTGGAAATCTGGAAGACTGCTCTCGACAACATCACTCCTCAGGTGGAGGTGAAGAGCCGTCGTATCGGTGGTGCCACTTTCCAGGTGCCAACAGAAATCCGTGCTGACCGCAAGGAGGCCATTTCGATGAAGAACATGATTGCGTTCGCTCGCAAGCGTTCGGGCAAGAGCATGGCAGACAAGCTCTCTGCAGAGATCATGGATGCCTTCAATCAGCAGGGTGGCGCCTTCAAGCGTAAGGAGGATATGCACCGCATGGCAGAGGCTAACCGCGCATTCGCACACTTCCGCTTCTAATTCGACTCAATGAGATTATATTAACAAGGTAAAAAGTAAAAAGGAAAAGAGAATATGGCAAAGCAAGATTTGCATCTGACACGTAACTTTGGTATCATGGCCCACATCGATGCTGGTAAGACAACCACATCTGAGCGTATCCTGTTCTACACGGGTAAGACGCACAAGCTGGGTGAGGTACACGATGGTGCCGCAACCATGGACTGGATGGCACAGGAGCAGGAGCGTGGTATCACTATCACGTCGGCCGCTACTACTGCTTACTGGACATGGAACGGTGCAAAGTATAAGTTCAACCTGATTGACACTCCGGGACACGTGGACTTCACTGCTGAGGTGGAGCGTTCTCTCCGTGTGCTCGACGGCGCTGTGGCCACTTACTGTGCAGTAGGTGGTGTGGAGCCTCAGTCTGAGACTGTTTGGCGCCAGGCTGACAAGTACAATGTGCCACGTATCGGTTATGTGAACAAGATGGACCGTTCTGGTGCAGACTTCTTCGAAGTAGTTCGCCAGATGAAGGAAGTGCTGGGCGCTAAGCCTGTTCCAGTGGTGATTCCAATCGGTGCAGAGGAGAACTTCAAAGGTGTGGTTGACCTCATCAAGATGAAGGCTATCCTTTGGCACGACGAATCGCTGGGTGCAGACTACGATGTGGAGGACATCCCTGCCAACCTCCAGGCTGAGGCTGAGGAGTGGCGTGGCAAGATGCTTGAGGCTGTTGCTGAGTTTGATGACGCATTGATGGAGAAGTTCTTCGATGATCCTTCTACCATCACTGAGGAAGAGTGCATCCGTGCTCTCCGCAAGGCAACTTGTGCGCTTGAATGCACGCCTATGCTTTGTGGTTCTTCATTCAAGAACAAAGGTGTGCAGACTCTGCTCGACTATGTGTGCGCATTCCTGCCTTCTCCACTGGACACTCCCAACATCGTTGGCTCTAATCCAACGACTAAGGAGGAAGAGGATCGCAAGCCATCTGAGGATGAGAAGACTTCTGCCCTCGCATTCAAGATTGCCACAGACCCATACGTAGGTCGTCTGACTTTCATCCGTGTTTATTCAGGTAAGATTGAAGCCGGTTCTTATATTTATAACTCTCGTTCTGGTAAGAAGGAGCGTGTGTCTCGTTTGTTCCAGATGCACTCCAACCACCAGAATCCTGTAGAGGAGATCTCTGCCGGTGATATTGGTGCAGTGGTAGGTTTGAAGGATATCCACACAGGTGACACACTCTGTGATGAGGATGCACCTATCGTGCTCGAGTCCATGGACTTCCCAGATCCTGTGATCGGTATCGCCGTTGAGCCTAAGACTCAGAAAGACCTCGACAAGCTGTCTATCGGTTTGCAGAAGTTGGCTGAAGAAGACCCAACTTTCACTGTGAAGACAGACGAGCAGTCTGGTCAGACCGTGATTTCTGGTATGGGTGAGCTTCACCTCGATATCATCATCGACCGTCTGAAGCGTGAGTTCAAGGTAGAGTGCAACCAGGGTAAGCCTCAGGTGAACTACAAAGAGGCTATCACCAAGACTGTGGATCTCCGTGAGGTGTACAAGAAGCAGTCAGGTGGTCGTGGTAAGTTCGCCGACATCATTGTGAAGGTGGGTCCTGTGGATGAGGACTTCGAGGGTACTGGTCTTCAGTTCGTTGATGAGGTGAAGGGCGGTAATGTGCCTAAGGAATTCATCCCTGCTGTTCAGAAGGGCTTCGCTGAGTCTATGAAGAATGGTGTGCTGGGTGGCTTCCCAATGGACAGCATGAAGGTGACACTTGTGGATGGTAGCTTCCACCCTGTGGACTCTGACCAGCTGTCATTCGAAATCGCTGCCCGTCAGGCTTACAAGAACGCTTGTGCTCAGGCTAAACCTGTTCTGATGGAGCCTATCATGAAGCTTGAAGTTGTTACTCCAGAGGAGAACATGGGTGACGTGATTGGTGACTTGAACAAGCGCCGTGGTCAGGTGGAGGGTATGGACAATGCCCGTTCTGGTGCCCGCATCGTGAAGGCAATGGTTCCACTGGGTGAGATGTTCGGTTATGTGACCGCTCTCCGTACCATCACTTCTGGTCGTGCCACTTCATCTATGCAGTATGACCACCATGCTCCAGTATCGAGCACCATCGCCAAGGCTGTGCTTCAGGAGTGCAATGGTCGCGTGGATCTCGTATAATCAAGAATAGTTAGGGGGTGCAGGTAAGCAAACGACTCTTTACCTGCATACCCTCTTACTTATATATATTAATTACTTAAAAACAAGTTAAACAAATGAGTCAGCAAAAAATTCGTATCAAGTTGAAGTCTTACGACCACAACCTCGTTGACAAGTCAGCAGAGAAGATCGTGAAGGCAGTGAAGGCTACTGATGCTATCGTGAGCGGTCCTATTCCACTCCCAACGCACAAGCGCATCTTCACAGTGAACCGTTCTACATTCGTGAACAAGAAGTCTCGTGAGCAGTTCGAGCTCAGCACTTACAAGAGACTGATTGACATTTACAGTTCCACTACTAAGACTGTTGATGCACTCATGAAGCTCGAACTCCCCAGCGGCGTTGAGGTTGAGATTAAGGTTTGATCAATTTTAGAGAACAATTAAAAGTTTATTGAAATGCCAGGATTAATTGGAAAAAAAATCGGAATGACATCCGTTTTCAGTGCTGAGGGCAAGAACATGCCATGCACTGTTATCGAAGTAGGTCCTTGTGTTGTAACTCAAGTAAAGACTGTCGAGAAAGATGGCTATGCTGCGGTGCAGGTGGGTTTCCAGGATAAGAAGGAAAAGCACACCACCAAGCCAATGATGGGTCACTTCAAGAAGGCTGGTACAACACCAAAGAGACACTTGGCCGAGTTCACTTATGACGAGGAACATAACCTCGGTGACGTAATCACTGTTGAACTTTTCAACGATGTTGCTTACGTTGATGTAACAGGTACCTCTAAGGGTAAGGGATTCCAGGGCGTCGTGAAACGTCATGGTTTCGGTGGTGTTGGTCAGGCAACTCATGGTCAGGACGACCGTCTGCGTAAGCCCGGTTCAATCGGTGCTTGTGCCACTCCTTCTCGTGTGTTCAAGAACGTGCCTATGGGCGGTCAGATGGGTAACGAGCAGGTGACTACTCACAACCTTCAGGTAATTAAGGTCATCCCAGAGCATAATCTCCTTCTCTTGAAGGGCAGTGTTCCAGGAAGCAAAGGTTCAATCGTTATAATCAAGAAGTAAGCAATGGAAGTTTCTGTATTAAATATTAAGGGCGAGGACACTGGTAAGAAGGTAGTTCTGAACGATGCAATCTTCGGGATTGAGCCTAACGACCACTGTATTTACCTCGCAGTGAATCAGTACCTCGCTGCTCAGCGTCAGGGTACTCACAAGTCAAAGGAAAGAAGCGAAATCGCAGGCTCTACTCGTAAACTGATCCGTCAGAAGGGTGGTGGTGGCGCACGTCGTGGCGACATCAAGTCTCCAGTCCTTCGTGGTGGTGGTCGTGTGTTTGGTCCACGTCCTCGTGACTATTGGTTCAAGTTGAACAAGAAGGTGAAGGCTCTTGCTCGTAAGAGTGCGCTCTCCTATAAGGCTCAGCAGAATGCTATCGTTGTCGTTGAAGACTTCGATTTTGCTGCTCCAAAGACAAAAGAAGGCGTTGCTTTGTTAAATAATCTTAAAGTTGAGGGTAAGAAGACACTCATCGTTTTGTCAGAAGTAAAAAAGAACGTAAATTTGTCAGTCCGTAACATTCAGCGTGTGGAAGTTATGACAGCAAGTGCACTCAATACATACAAGGTAATGAATGCAAACGTGCTTGTCATGACTGAAAATGCGCTTAAATTGGTTGACGAGACTTTTAACAAATAAGGTAAGGAGGTAAAGACATGGCATATATCGTAAAACCGTTGGTTACAGAGAAGATGACAGCGATTTCGGAGAAGCAGAACAATAAGTTCGGCTTCATCGTGCTTCCTTCTGCCAATAAGATTGAGATTAAAAAAGAAATAGAGGCTAAGTATAACGTTAATGTAGTTTCTGTTAACACCATGAACTACGCTGGTAAGCGTAAGAGCCGCTATACGAAGGCTGGTGTTATCAAGGGTAAGACAAAGGCATTCAAGAAGGCTATTGTCACCCTGAAAGAAGGCGAAACTATTGATTTCTATAGTAACATTTAATAAAACAAATGGGTATTCGTAAATTTAGACCAGTAACTCCTGGTCAGAGACACAAGGCTATTGGTACTTTCGATGATGTTACTACATCAGTACCAGAGAAAACTCTTGTTTTCGGTAAGCGCAGCACTGGCGGACGTAACAACTCCGGCCAGATCACTGTCCGTTACAGAGGTGGCGGTCACAAGCGCTTGATTCGTATCGTCGATTTCAAGAGAGAAAAGGACGGAATCCCCGCAGTTGTGAAGACTATTGAGTACGATCCAAACCGCTCTGCGCGCATCGCACTTGTCTTCTATGCTGACGGTGAAAAACGTTACATTGTTGCTCCTAACGGATTGAAGGTAGGTGCAACCATCATGTCAGGTCCTGAGGCTACTCCAGACCTCGGCAACACTCTGCCACTTGAGAACATTCCAGTCGGTACTGTGATTCACAATATCGAGCTGCGTCCAGGTCAGGGTGCCAAGATGGTACGTTCTGCCGGCAATTTTGCTCAGTTAACTTCACGTGAAGGTCGTTATTGTGTCATCAAGCTTCCTTCAGGCGAAATTCGTAAGGTGCTTTCTGTTTGCCGCGCCACAATCGGTAGCGTAAGCAATTCAGACCATGCATTGGAATCTTCTGGTAAGGCTGGTCGTAGCCGTTGGCTCGGTCGTCGTCCACACAACCGTGGTGTTGTGATGAACCCAATTGATCACCCAATGGGTGGTGGTGAAGGACGTCACACTGGTGGACACCCACGTTCACGTAACGGCCTCTACGCTAAGGGTCTCAAGACTCGTGCGCCAAAGAAGCAGTCAAACAAGTACATTATTGAAAGACGTAACAAATAAAGTTAACTGAATATGAGTCGTTCATTAAAAAAAGGTCCATACATCAATGTGAAGCTCGAAAAGAAGGTTCTCGCCATGAACGAGAGCGGTAAGAAGAGCGTTATCAAGTCGTGGGCTCGCGCTTCAATGATATCTCCCGATTTCGTCGGCCATACCATTGCTGTGCATAACGGTAATAAATTTATCCCTGTATACATTACTGAGAATATGGTAGGTCATAAACTCGGTGAGTTTGCACTTACTCGTACTTTCCGCGGTCACGCAGGTAACAAGAAGAAGTAATCGTAGCACAGGCTTCAACCAAGTAAAAAAGACTATTATATAATGGGAGCAAGAAAAAGATTAATGGCCGAGAAGATTAAAGAGGCCAAAAAGACTGTCTACTTCGCCAGTCTTCGCGATGTTCCTTCTTCACCTCGCAAGATGCGCTATGTCGCAGATCTTGTTCGTGGTATGGAAGTGAGCAAGGCACTTGCGACGCTCAAGTTCAACAGCAAGGATGCTGCCAAGGACATCGAGAAGGCACTTCGTTCTGCTATCGCCAACTGGGAGCAGAAGAATGACCGCAAGGCTGAAAACGGAGAACTCTATATCTCTAAGATTTTTGTTGACGAAGGCGCTACTCTCAAGCGTATGAGACCAGCACCTCAGGGACGTGGGTACAGAATCCGTAAGCGTTCTAACCACATCACCATCTTCGTGGACGCTAAAACTAATGAAGAAAAGTAATTATGGGACAAAAATGTAATCCAATAAGCAACCGCCTCGGTATTGTGAGAGGCTGGGATTCTAACTGGTTCGGCGGAAATGATTTTGGTGCAAACCTCCTCGAGGACAGCAAAATCCGCAAGTACCTCAACGCACGCCTTGCTAAGGCAAGCGTTTCCAAGATTGTTATTGAGCGCACACTTAGACTTGTTACCATCACCATCTGTACAGCTCGTCCTGGCTTCATCATTGGTAAGGGCGGTGAACAGGTAGAGGCCTTGAAGAAGGAACTCAAGAAGGTGACTGATAAGGAAGTGCAGATTAACATCTATGAGATCAAGCGTCCTGAATTGGATGCCGTGATTGTGGCTAACAATATCGCACGCCAGATTGAAGGTAA
>JBGUMY010000234.1:0-3802 GCA_045117095.1 Bacteroidaceae bacterium
GGATTGACGGAGGTGTGGAGACAAGCCGCTGATGCGCATATTCGAATTCCGATGCTGGGACAGTTGGATTCTCTGAACGTGAGTGTGAGTACGGCTGTGTTGCTGTATGAAGCGGTGAGACAAAGAAGAGGGATGAGGTGAGTAAAGTCAACTTAAAGTATAATTGATATGAAAAGGATGGTTCTTATGTGTGTGATTGTGCTGTCGGCTGTGTCGATGGTGGCGCAGAAGGCCTATCACATCAAGAATTTCGGTAAGACTGATGAACTGCAGGTGCGTGGTAGTACCAGCCTCCTGCAGGTAAATGGGTTTATGTGGATTGGCACATCGACAGGATTGATTGGGTTTGATGGTAAACACGCATATAAATATATCATTCCTGATAAGGAGGGATTGGGCGGTTATTATAGTCGAGTGACAACGCTGGCTGTAGAAAATGGCCGCAATGACAGGTTCTGGGTAGGTACGAAACGAGGCATCTATTCGTTTGAGTTGAGGACACAGAAGTTGGAACCTTTCAAGTTGACTGGAGCACCCAAGATAGCGAGCGTATCGGCTATGCAGTTTGACGTTGAGGGCAATCTATGGGCTATTTTAAATGGTAAGGCTTATATGATTGACGTGGAGAAGAAAAAGGCTTCACCCATTGGCGAAGGATTGATGACTCCAAGTTGTCTGAGAGTGACTCAAAACGGCACCGTATGGATGGGCGACAACAACGGGATTCTCTATCGGTATGACTCGTCCAACAGGCGGTTGCGATCCTATAATGTGAAACCGGAAGGAGTGGAAAGGTTTATCCGATTGATTAACATCACGGAGATGGGGGATGGAAACTTGGCTTTGCTGACATCGAATGATGGCGTGTGCCTGTTTTCACCAGAAGAGTTCACCTCCAAGCTGTTGCTGACCGCCGATGATGAGGGCACACCCATCACAGGCCATACAGCCATCACGCCAGACGGAGAAAACCTCTGGATTGGTTCAGAACGAGGCATCATCATCTATAACATGAGGAATGGCCAAGTGACGGGCATCCGTGAGTCTCATAATGAGATGAACTCGCTTTCTGGCAACGCTGTACATTCATTGTATCTGGACGATGAGAAGGGGGTGTGGGCAGGCACCTACTTTGGCGGCATGAACCGCATCAGCCTTTCTCCCCAAAACTTCACCGTCTATATGCCAGAAGGCGAGAATACAAACGTGAGCGTGATAAGAGAGATTTGCATGGACAAACAAGGGCAACTGTGGGTAGGAGCAGAAGATGGTGGCCTGTATCAGTTCGACCGTGAGCAAGAGAAGTTGCTTGCCGCCAATGTTCCATGGGGAGAAAATCCACCTCCTTTCAATGTGCAGGCACTAATGGTAGTAGGTGATGATTTATGGGTATCATCGATAATGAATGGCATCTATATCATTGATACACGTACCATGCAACTGAAAAAACGGCTGACCAAAACCAACAAAACGAGTGTAGGCTCTCCCATCAACTGCAACAGTATGTGCTATCAAGATGGTACTATCTTTGTCTCAGGACAAGGTATTTATACCTACAATGAAGAGGATGATTCTTTCACCCTCATGTCTGAAACGGCAGGGATATATACGCATCACCTCTATCCTGACCGTCATGGCAATGTGTGGTTGACAACATTTGACAATGGCTTGTGGAAGATTCAAAAGAAACAGGGGAAATGGGTGGCGGAACAAACTCCGTTTAGTTATAAAAGCACCACGGTAGTGATAGAGGACATCAAAGGCTTGTTTTGGGTGGGCACAGACCTTCATGGTGTGATGAGTTATGATGACAAGACAGGCAAAACAGAGAAGATGAATTTATCAGAGCGTTTGAGCCATCAATCAGTAAACACCATTGTGGAAGACAGGCATCGTCGCTTGTGGTTGGGCACGTTTGACGGTCTTTACAGTTACAACCTTGAAAAGAAGGTTGTGAACCGTTCTGACATAGAAAATGGATTGCCTTCGGTATACTTGAATTACTCCGCAGGATGCTTGGACAAAGATGGTTCAATATACATGGGAACCTATAAGGGTTTACTTCATTTCGACCCCATGGCGTTCTTTCTTTCACGTGAACGGTTGAAGCCTTATTTCATTGCCCTCGAAGTGAATGGAAAAACCGTTATGCCTGGCGACAGCACCAACCTCCTGTCGGAAGCCCTTTTCATGACCAAAGAACTAACACTGAGACATGACCAAAACACTTTCTCGCTGACCTACGCTGTGGGCAGCTACAGGAACGGAACTATCGTGTGGTACCGCTATCGCCTGAATCCTGACGAACCTTGGATTATTACTAGTAATGCGCAACCCATCCAGTTAACGAACCTCTCAACTGGAAAGTATAAAATTACACTGCAAGCCAGTTACAATCCAGAAATCTGGGAGGGAGAAACGGCATCCATCTATGTTACTATCGTGCCACCTGGCTGGCTCAGTCCTGGTGCTATTCTTGGCTATATAATGGGTATTGTGCTCACCGTAGTGTTCACCATGTCACTCATTAACCAAAACGGAAAGAGAATTATCCGACGCTGGGAAGAGAGGAAAAATGAACATCAATGATTATGAAGAGAATCTGTATCATATTAACCATGATAATGGTTGCCTCATGGGTGATGGCGCAAGAGAATATAGTGGCACCCCGTGGGCATATTGAAAACGTGACAAATTGTTACAATTTTGGGATACAAACAACGCAACGAAGAGTAGGCTCCCTTGCTACAGCACCGCTACCCTCTATAGGTTCACCCAAAATTCCAGTCATTCTGGTACAATTTATTGACAGGCCTTTTTCTGTGGGAGAGACAGAAGAGGCCGTCCACGAAATTTACCATCAGTTTTTTAATGCTGGAGAAAATATCCAGCCCTATTCATCCTACTGCTCGGTGAGGGAATATTTCCGCAACCAATCAGAGAATCTGTTCACACCTGAGTTCGACATCATCGGCCCTGTAACCTTAGAAAAGAGTTACGCATATTATGGCGAGGACAAGGGAGGGAGCCAAGACATCCATATCAGCGACTTCTACCGTGAAGCCTGTCAAAAGGCCGTCCAAAGGAATGTGGATTGGAACCTATACGACAACAACCAAAACGGAACTGTGGATTTCGTCTTCTTCATTTATGCAGGCCATGGGCAGAATCAGAAGAACATCATCGAGAAAGAAACCATTTGGCCGAAAGAGGGTCTGATACAGGAGAGAATAAATGGCGACGGCTTTTCGGTGACATTTAGTGCGTATGGATGCACAAACGAGTTGTATAATAATAAGATGGATGGTATCGGTTCATGCATTCACGAATTAAGTCATGGATTAGGTCTACCTGACTTCTACGACACAAATTACGAGGCTTATGGAATGGACTATTGGGATGTGATGGATTCGGGATGCTATCAAATGAATGGGGATATACCTATTGAATTGTCAGCTTACGAACGGGACTTTTTGAACTGGAGAAAGTTGGTGGAACTGACTCCAGACTCTGCTTATAGCCTGACGCTTTATCCGATGGAATTAGACGGTGTGGCCTATAAGGTGGTGAACAAGGAGAATCCCAATGAATACTTTATTTTGGAGAACCGTCAGAACATCGGATTGGACCAATACATGGGATGTCTCACCATCTCTCAGTATGACCAATATGGTGGTAGTCACGGGCTGATGATAACTCATGTGGATTTCAGTCAATCGGTTTGGGACCACAACAGCGTGAACACAAAAAAATACCATCAGCGCCTGACCATTGTGCCTGCCGATGGCGAACTGGTATCATC
>JBGUMY010000235.1:0-3372 GCA_045117095.1 Bacteroidaceae bacterium
TAGAACATAAAACTTGCCGATTCGATATCATTGATATCCAAAGGAATAACTTGAACGGGAAGGGTAGTTCCATAAATCGCTTCTTCATGGAAACGCCCCTGCGCATAATAATTCACCTCCAAATGCAGATTACGTACTGTTGTTTCTGCGATATCGGAAGAACGCAAAGTAAACAATTCATTATTCACATCTATACTTCCACTCAACATACTCAGGCCACCAGATCCAGCAGATCCAGCTGCAGCCTGAAAATCATTCTTAATCAAAATAGAGGCAGAGCGCGTATAAATGGGAGGTGTGATTTGAAGGTAAAGATAAGCTCCACCCAAACCTAAAGCAAGACAAATGACAAACCAATACCATTTGTAAGCAAAAACGGTAAGCATATCAAGAATCTTTGCATATGGAGCTCCACCTTTGGCAGCAGCAGAAGCTACACTCACATTAATTGGTTTTGAACCTGTATTTTCTGCTTGATTATTATTAAGAGGCAACATGTTAAAAGTTGAGAGTTAAGAGTTGAGGGTTAGGAGTTGAGGGTTAAGAGTTGAGAACTTATTTGAACCATGCCATTGCACTCACAATGAAGGTAGCAAGTCCCATCCAGAAGGAAGGTTGCACTGCAGAATTACCCATTACTGTCGCATTACGCTTCTCCTTCTTGTTCATTTCCACATAAATCACATCATTCTGCTGCAAATAGTACACAGGCGAAGCATACAAGTCCTCTGCAGAGCACAGATTCACTTGATAAACAGATTTTTTACCATAACTTTCACGGATAACTTTGACATTTGTACGTAGTCCATTGATATTCAAATCCCCTTGCGAACCAATCGCATCCAAAATGGTAAATTTATCTCGGTCAATTTGAACACGCCCTGTACCTACAGCACCCAAGATAATCACATACAAATTAGAATAATCAACAGTTACAATAGGATCGCGAATCAATCCCTTTTCCATAATCTGATCACGGATGGTTTCCTGAAGTTCCTGACGATTCAAACCTGCTACATGAATCTTGCCTAACATCGGAAAACGGATACAACCTTCGGAATCGATTGTGTAGCGAGAACCTTCACTACCACCACCACTACTACCTGAAGTTAAACTAAATTGAGCCGCCAATTCAGGTTTATCCGAACTTACCAATATTCGGATTTCGTCATCCGCTCTAAATTTGATTTCGACAGGATTCTGTACAACGATGGATTTGCCAGGATTAAAGTCTTGGAAATAGGCAATGTCTTGAGGTACCGAACATGAACTCAAGAATCCCATGATGGAAACCAAGACAAAACAAAGATACAATAAGGACTTTTTCATATTTAATCTTTTTTAACGTTTCAAAGAGAGTTTTTTCGCTTTTTTACTCGTACAATGTTTCTTTTCACTTTTTCGTGAAAGCACATACCTTTACTTCATCCCATCTTTAATAACAGGATGTTTTTCAAAGCGTTAGAAACCTTTTTACGATTAATTAGCCTTGTTAAAGTCACTGATTTGGGTCGTTCTTTTACAAACTAACGTCAAAATTACGAATTTTCTAAATAATACAAAAGAAAAAAGGCAATTTTTTTATTGCCCCTTTTTCTTGTACCAGCACACTCAAGTGCTCTTTTTAACACTTCGAAGCGCAGTTTCCTATCTCCATCGCCTCAATTTCCGTCAGGCTTTACAATGTCGATAAATGGACAATCATTCCAATGAAAAGATGTCCAATCATCAGGGTGTGAAGGATTGAAAGATGGATAATCACTACGCAAATATTCAATAACAGGAAGATTCAACTCTTTCATGCCCTCCACTATCATCTTTGAAATTTCAAATGCCCCATATGGATTGAAATGGGTATTATCTTGAAAAGCTGCCGTCTGTCCAGGATAGGTATTGGCTGGATAATGGACAAGAGCATGTTTACTACCCTCCACACCCAGTGTTTCGTAGAATGTTCGGGTCATGTCATGTAGTTCGATCAGTTGAACGTCCAAATCTTTGGCAACCCATCGCATGGCTTCAGGATAATTGGCATGCGTTTCTTGTATTTTACCATCCTTGTCGAAAGAGCGGCGTTGGGTAGGCGTCACAAAGATAGGGGTGACACCTTTGGCACGTGCTTCATCCACAAATTGCTTCAGAGCGTAGGCATAGTTGTAGAATGCACCACTGCCTGGACGTTTTTCCTTTTGGTCGTTATGACCAAACTCCATAAAGATGTAATCACCTTGTTTCATCAGCGAGACTATTTTCTTCAGACGCCCAGCCGCAATAAAGGATGTTGCAGTTTCTCCGCTCTCAGCATAGTTGGCTACAGCTACCTTGTCGGTAAACCAGCGAGTAATCATCTGTCCCCAAGATGCCCAAGGCTCATAATCTTGGTCAACAACTGTAGAATTGCCACATAACCAAAGCGTGGGCACATCATTGGCTGGTTCTATTTTGATAGAAGAAACCGTAGGCGCATCGCCATTCACTTCGATGGTGAGTTTATCATCCCAATTCATTTTGGTTTCCTCACGCTTCTTGATACGTACTCGATCGGTCTTACCATCAGGAAGGAGGATGGTCGTGTTGCGCTTATTGACGATAAAGGAAAAAGTTTTGAACTCGCCTTTCTTGGTCTCCTCATTTTGTATAAATAAGCGACGAGATTCGGCACGAACAGTGGTGTTGCCTTTGGCCTTCTTTGATCCAAGGGTGACGGTCACTTTGTAGTTGCCATCAGGTACTGCTACAGAGAAATAGAAGATGCCATCGGAAAGACGAAACGTCTCATTTTGAGCGTTCTTGGCTTCAGCGATGACAGATTGGAAGTCGTAGCCGTAGCCTTTTTCCTCGGTAAAGACATCGGCGGGGGTTACCTGGATGGCTGATTTGTCGCGACCATCGAAGGAGTAGGTGCGAGGTACAAAGGATTGGGCATGGAGGGATTGCGCCTGAGTCACAATATACAGGACGAGGAGGGAGAGTATTTGTCGCATAGTAAGAGCAAGAGTTTATGGGGTTGTAAGGGCAGGTTTTAATTCATCGGGCGAGTCGTTGGTGTACATGTTCACTTCGCCTGCCACTTTGGTGAAGAGGTCAGCAATCAACTGGGCATCGAGTGTCCATTGAGGATTGAATTGCTCAGATTGCATATAGTGAAGGATGGATTCACGCATCTGGCGCGCTACTAGGCGTTTGTCAAGATTTCGGGTAATGTCCATCGTCGTCATCACCAGTTTCCCCTTACCCACTTTGGCCTCGAAGAGCATGCCAATCTTACGAGAGACGAACCAAGTGTCGATGCTCTGCACGAGAGGTTGGAAGTCCTTGGGGAAGTCTGTAAACTGCATGACTTGGGCACGATTGACGAGTTCCCACCATTGC
>JBGUMY010000236.1:0-5126 GCA_045117095.1 Bacteroidaceae bacterium
ATGCCCCTTCTGCGCAGCAGGCAGCAGTTTCTTGAAGGCAAGTGTATATTTCTTTTGGTCATAGAGTTTCTTGCCCTCGTCGTAGAGCGCATCAACACTTTGGCTGCGTGCCACGATGCTCATCAGGAGCATCAGCATAAAAAGAATTTTTCTCATCATAGATTTTGTGTTGCTATTGATTGTTGATACCAGGTTTCAACTCGCTGCAAATTTACGGACAAAAAATGAATCATCCAAGTTTTTCATCAAATTCTTCATTTTTCAGCACTTTTATTTTGTAGTGTCTAAAATTTACCTTACCTTTGCAGGCGATTTCAAGGAGCACCTCGTTCCAGACAAATCAATCGGGAAGTAGCGCAGTTGGTTAGCGTACGCGTCTGGGGGGCGCGTGGTCGCCAGTTCGAGTCTGGTCTTCCCGACCAAGAGAGAGATGGAAAATCGAACGATTTGACATCTCTCTCTTTTTTCCACCTATCGATGGGAAATATACCTTTGCACCCCAATAACGACAATCTCAACATGAAGAAATCATTCCTTTACTTCATCTGCTCCGTGTCCGCCATGGGTGGACTCCTATTCGGCTACGATTGGGTGGTCATCGGTGGAGCCAAACCTTTCTACGAAGAGTTTTTCCAGATTGCCAACGACCCTGTGCTACAGGGTGTGGCAATGAGTACGGCCCTGATCGGATGTCTCATTGGTGCGATGGTGGCCGGTGCACTGGCTGATAAATATGGTCGCAAGCCACTCTTGATCACCTCTGCCGTGCTGTTCACCGTCAGCGCCATCATGACAGGCCTGTTCGACAACTTCACTTTATTTAATTTCGCCCGTTTCATTGGTGGCATCGGCATTGGTGTGGCTTCTGCCCTCTCACCCATGTACATCGCCGAGGTCTCTCCTGCCCATATCCGCGGACGTTTAGTGAGCCTCAACCAGATGACCATCGTGCTGGGCATCCTTGCCGCACAAATCGTCAATATGTTGCTGGCTCGCGACACCAGCGACGCCACCAACATGGATTGGAACCTCGAATGGGGTTGGCGTTGGATGTTCTGGGCGGAGACTGTCCCTGCCGCCACCTTCCTGCTGATGGCGTTCTTCATCCCTGAAAGTCCAGTGTATTTGAATTTAAGAAGTAAGAGGTTAGAGGTGGAAGGTGAGAAGATAGAGGCAAAAGATGAGAGATTAGAGGTCAGAGACAAGAAGTACCGCAGAGTTCTCCTTTTGGGTCTTGTTATCGCTGTCTTCCAGCAGTGGTGCGGCACCAATGTCATCTTCAACTATGCGGAAGAGATCTTCAAGGGTGCAGGTTTCGATGTCAATGACATGTTCATCAATATCGTCATCACAGGCATCGCCAATGTGGTGTTCACCATCTTGGCACTCTACACCATCGAGCGTTGGGGACGTCGCACACTCATCCTGATTGGTGCAGGTGGTTTGGGACTCATCTACCTGACCCTCGGCACGTGCTACTACCTCGAAGTGAAGGGTGTGCTGATGGTTTGCCTTGTGGTAGCTGCCATCTCCGTCTATGCGATGACGTTAGGTCCTGTCACTTGGACGCTCCTCACAGAGATCTTCCCCAACCGTGTGCGTGGTGTGGCGATGGCGATCTGCACCTTCGCCCTTTGGGTGGGATGCTGCACACTCACGTTCTCCTTCCCTTCGATGAATGCGGCATTGGGATCCTACGGCACCTTCTGGATTTACAGCACGATTTGCCTCTGTGCGTTTATCTTCCTATGGAGGCGCTGTCCTGAAACCAAAGGGAAATCGCTCGAAGAACTGGAGCAAGAATTAGTCGGAAACTGAAACAAAAACAAGCAAGCATATATGGTCAAAGCATGGAAAGAGCAGGTGGTCATTCCCACCTACGAACCTGGACAACCTGAGAAGAATCCAATCTTCCTCGAGAAGCGTGTGTATCAAGGCTCCAGCGGCGTGGTTTATCCTTACCCCGTCATCGAGAGCATCAGCGACGAGAAGACCGACCACACCTACAATGCCATGTGGATGGAGAACGAGTACCTCAAGGTGATGATTCTGCCCGAACTGGGTGGTCGCATTCAGTTGGCGTATGACAAGATCAAGCAGCGCCATTTCATTTATTATAATCACGTCATCAAACCTGCCCTGGTGGGATTGGCAGGGCCATGGATTTCAGGTGGCATCGAGTTTAACTGGCCTCAGCACCACCGTCCGTCCACCTTCATGCCCATCGATTCCACCATCGTGGAGAACGAGGATGGTTCCGTGACGGTGTGGGTGAATGAGATGGAGCGCATGTTCCATCAGAAGGGAATGGCTGGTTTCACGCTCCGTCCTGGCTGTGCCTATCTGGAGATTCAGGGACGTGTGTCGAACCGCACTCCCCTGCCCCAGACCTTCCTCTGGTGGGCGAATCCTGCTGTGGAGGTGAACGATGACTACCAGAGTGTCTTTCCTCCTGATGTGAATGCGGTCTTTGATCATGGCAAACGAGCCGTCTCGTCGTTCCCCATCGCCACAGGCACCTACTACAAGATGGATTACTCGGCGGGTGTCGACATCTCCAACTACAAGAATATCCCCGTGCCCACCTCCTACATGGCGGTCAACTCCAAGTATGACTTCGAGGGGGGCTACGAGAACGACACCCAAGGGGGCATGCTCCACGTGGCTTCCCACCATTTCTCCCCGGGCAAGAAGCAATGGACTTGGGGCAATGGCGACTTCGGCCGTGCCTGGGACAGGAACCTCACCGACGAGGCATCGGTGTCCGACGGTTTACCTGCTGGTTCCATCCGTCCGGGCTTCCGTCCCTACATCGAACTCATGGCTGGCGTTTATACCGAGAACCAGCCCGACTTCACTTGGCTCATGCCCTACGAGGAGAAGCAGTTCACCCAATACTTCATGCCCTACCGCGAATTGGGCATCGTGAAACAGGCCTCCAAAGACTTCGTGATGAATATTGAAGAAGTGAGGGGCAAGGAACAAGGAGCCATGTTTGTACGTTTCAAAGTCCTTGCCACGTCCAAGCAAGAAGTGCGCCTCCTCCTCCGCAACCAGCAAGGTGAGGCGTATTACGACCGATTCGTCACCCTCTCCCCAGAGCAAGTCTTCACCGAAGAGGTCGCATGTCCGAACGCTTCCCTTTCCGATCTCACATTCACCATCCTCTCACCTCACACCTCACGCCTCTTGCCCCTTTTATCATGGCAAGCCGAGCCCGATGATATCCGTCCCATCCCAGATGCAGCCGAAGCAGCTCTCTCGCCACAGGACACCAAGACCAACGACCAGCTCTATCTGACAGGCTTGCATCTGGAGCAGTATCGCCACGCCACATGGAGTGCCCTCGACTACTACGAGGAAGCCTTGCGCCGTGACCCCAACGACGTGCGTTGCCTCAACCAGACAGGACTCTGGTACCTCCGCCGTGGACGTTTCGACAAGGCTGAGCCTTACCTGCACCGTGCCGTGAAGATTTGGCAGAAGCGCAACCCCAATCCCTACGATGGGGAAGCCATCTTCAACTGGGCACTGACACGGAAATACATCGGAGATGAGTCACAAGCCTACTCCCTCTTCTGGAAATCCGCTTGGAATAAGGCTTGGGCAGATGCAGGCTACTTCGAGGCAGCTTGCATCAGCACGGCAGAGGGACGTTATGAGGATGCCCTCGACGAACTGAACCGATGCCTGCTCTTCAACCAATGCCACCATAAGGCACGTGCCCTACAGGTAGCCGTGCTCCGTAAAACAGGCAACCCCCACCACGCTTTGGAGTTCACCTCCAAAGCCTTGCAACTCGACCCCTTCAACTACGGCATCCTCTTCGAGAAGCATCTGCTGACCCAAAACGAAACGGTGTTGACCCACATGGTGGAGATGATGCACGGCAACGTCTATAACTACCACGAACTGGCACTCGACTACGCCCAGGCTGGTCTTTGGCAGGAAGCCACTGATGTGCTGACCCTCCCAGCCGTGAGCGAACGGCAGACGCAGACCTCGCCCCTCACATTTTATTATATAGGATACTTCAAGGCACAGCAAGGACTCATCGACGAGGCCAAGGCCTGCTTTGCGGAAGCCGAGCAGACCTGCAGCAACTGCTGCTTCCCTAACCGTTTGGAGGATGTCGTGGTGCTGAAAACGGCCATCCACCACAACCCCGATGGTGCCAAAGCCCCCTACTACCTCGGTTGCCTCTACTACGACAAGCGGCAGTACGACGAAGCCAAGTTGTATTGGGAACTGTCCGAACGGCTCGACCCCTCCTTCCCCACCGTCCATCGCAACCTCGCTCTGCTTTATTATAATAAGGGACAAGGGATTCAGGGGCAAGAAGCTGGGAGCAAGGAGCGAGCTTTGCAGGAGATGGAGTTGGCCTTCACCCTCAACCAGTCGGATGCCCGTGTGTTCATGGAACTCGACCAACTCTACAAGAAGCTCCAGCGTTCTCATGCTGAACGTCTTCAGAACTACGAGGCACTGCCCCACCTCATCGCCCAACGTGATGATCTCATCCTCGAACACGCCACCCTGCTCAACCTGCTCGGACGCTACGAGGAGGCCAAAGCCATCATCGACCATCACCTCTTCCATCCTTGGGAAGGTGGCGAGGGCAAGGTGAGCGGACAGTACCAGTTCTGCCGATTGGAGATGGCCAAGAAGATGCTCAACGAAGACCCACAATCCACTGAGGCTCATCGGCTTCTCGAAGAATGCCTCACCTTCCCGTCCTCCCTCGGCGAAGGCAAACTCCAAGGTGCTCAGGACAACGACATCCTCTACTTCTTAGGACGCTATGAGGAGGGTACAGCAGGACCTACCGAACCCGCAGCCGCCATATACTACAACGACGCCAAGCCCGACAAGATCTTCTATGCGGGTCTGTGCTATCGGGCGCTGGGACAGGAGGACAAGGCACAGGGGCTCTTCCACAAACTCCTCAACTACGGCAAGCAGCACCTCTTCGACCACATCACCATGGACTACTTCGCCGTTTCCTTGCCCGACCTCCTCGTTTGGGATGGCGACCTCGACCTCCAGAATCGCATCCACTGCCACTACATGCTCGCCTTGGGCTACCTTGGCATGGGCGACAAAGCCAAGTCAGCGCAACATCTGGC
>JBGUMY010000237.1:0-2983 GCA_045117095.1 Bacteroidaceae bacterium
TTGGACATCTCTGCCATCTCTTTCCACAAGATGCTTCAGGTAGCCAAGAAGATGGATGCGCTGGCAGAGAACGCCAGTGTGTTGGCACTCACTTATGTGGCCAGCCACCGTACGTTCTTCGGCTACAACGATATGGCTGATGCCAAGTCGCTCTTGGAATCTATCGCCCGTTCCTTCGGCTACATCTATGGACGCGAGAAGGGTGTGCGCGTGAACACCATCAGCCAGTCACCCACCTACACCACAGCAGGTTCAGGCATCAAGGGATTCGATGGCCTCTACGACTTCTCCGACCGCATGTCTCCTCTGGGCAACGCCTCAGCCGACGAGTGTGCCGACTACTGCATCGTGATGTTCTCCGACTTGACCAAGAAAGTGACCATGCAGACGCTCTTCCACGATGGAGGTTTCTCCAACATGGGTATGTCCCTGCGTGGTATGACACAATACAACAAGTCCTTCATTGAGGAAAATACCGATAAGGAAACAGGTAAGATTATCTACGGATAAGGAATTATTCACAACATAGTTTAGACCCTTTCTTCTCACTTCCAGAAGAAAGGGTCTTTTATTTTTTCCTTTTCCACTGTACCATTTTCTTTTTGAAAGTTTGAAAACCAAGTTTCCAAGTTTCAGAATTAGTCTCTAAAGTTTGAAAAAATATTTCTAAACTTTCAAAAAGAATTGTACAAGTGATACTTTTTATAATTGCTCCTTATATAGTACAAAAAACGTGCCAAAAGCGTAACACGTTGATAATTAGTAATGCCTAAAAAGAGAAGTGTCGCCAAATGGACACTTAACTGTCCAGAAATAGACAATCCATAAAGTTCGGCTACTTCAAAACCAACAAACTTTTTCACTTAAATTTCAGTCTTCTCTCAATGCCTCCACTACGTTTGTCCTGACAATGTTCCATGCAGGGATGGCGATGCCGATGGACACGACTATACTTATAATAAGATACACGATGCCTGCGAGGATACAGAAGTGGAGAGGTTTGTCTGCCACCCACGTGGGGTCAGGCTGACATTGTGGTAATTGCGGATTGATGCAGAGCGAGCCGAGGCCTGTCTTCACATAGTTGAGATAGAAGGCACTGGTGATGAACATGCTGAGGGTGGTGAGCACGAAGCCTTCTGCCAAGAACATCCCCATGATGCGCCCTTTGGTCGCTCCAAAGGCTCGCATGATGCCCGACTCTTCGGTTCTCCGCTTTGTCTGCATCCAGAAGGTGCCGATCACACCCAAGCAGAGGTTGATGAGGAAGAACAGGGCGGTGGCGACTGATAGGTTGAAGTCGTATGAGAGCATAGGTGAAGCAAACTGGTTCTTGGTTGTGGCGATGTCTTCATAAGGTGTGAAGGAGACGATGGCAAGACCCTCGGTAGTGAACTGCTGAAGACGAAAGTTCTGTTCCTCAACAAATCGCCGCACGTCCACATCTGGCTTCAGGCGGACGACGAGCTGGCTATGGGAATAAACCAGGGGGCAATCACGGGTGGCCCAATAGACACGCCAAGTGTCGAAGGAAGTATCTGATACGTGAACATCCTCCACTACTCCCTGGATGTGGCTGCTTGACACCCACTCATCAATCTTATCATCAGTTAAGATCACTCTATGATCAATCTCTTTACCGATGGCGGCTTTGGCAGACCCATAGAGGCGCTCGGCAAGGGAGCGGCTGATGACCACACCTTCATCTGATTTCGAGAGTTCTTCTGCTGTTGGACTTCCCTCTGCAGCGTGAATGCCGTAGGTTTCAAAGAAGTGCTCGTTCTTCATATAGCTGGTTTCATACACACGAACGGAATCATCTCCATAAATATATTGTGCACCCACATTATCGACACTGTGAGAAAACATGTTTCGAGGAGCCAGTAAGCCTTGGATGGGGCAAAGGATACATACTTGTTCCACTTCATTTATTGTCTGCAACTTCCTTTTGAGGACATTGATCTTCTGACGGAATACATTTTCCACATTGTCACTTTCATACCACCGAGTATCAGTGGGGGCGGTATGTGCCACCACCAGTCGTTCGCTGTCAATGCCCTTTGGCAAACTCCTATAGTACATCCTCACGGCAATAGGGTCGAGTTGTTTCCAAGCTACAAAGCACACCAATACAAGTTCGGCCAGTAGCCATACGTTCTGAGCGCGTTGACTCCAGAGATTCTTGAATATCTGTTTCATCTTTTATGATATAACGATTCGACAATTGGATTCTTGAGGCTGAGCCAAGCAGGAATGACGGCTGCCATCATGTTGACGATGAGGCAGACCGCAAGGGCGATGAAGAAGATAAGAGGTGAGAAAAGCATTTCCCCCTCAATGGTTGGTTCGGGCATGATGGTGAGGTGGTTGCTGACGGCAAAGAACACCCACGAGCGGAACACATAGAGCAAGAACCACGTGATGACCAAACCGACGATGCCGCCACAAAGGGTCAGCACAAGATTCTCCGTGATGACCTGATGGAGCAGTTCACGCCGCTTGGCACCAAATGCTTTGCGCACACCCATCTCTGGCAGTCGGCGTTTCATCCGTGCCGCCACCAGTCCACTCAGATTGAGGGCAGGCACAAGCAGCAGTACCAACACTTGTGGAAACAGGGAAAGAAGGATGTCCTTCCATGAAGAGAGCGTCCTGCCACCCGACATTTGTAGTTGGGCATGAGGCAATATTCTATTTTCGAAAGAATATTCCAAATTCTTGCTGCTGACACTTCGCTTGTGGGCAATTTCCTCCAACTCCTGCTTCAGATCGGCAAGGCTACATCCTTCTTTCAAAACGATGGTAATCATATTGGTGGCCTCGGCGGTGGGTATGAAAAGTTGGCCGAAACTCTGCTCCGCAATGGACGAAGTGGGTTCTATCACCCCCACTATGCGGAGGTCGCTGCCCAAAGTGAGCACTTTGCCGACAGGATTTACTCCCTTACCAAACAGTTGCTCGGATATATCTTGGCTGATGATGC
>JBGUMY010000238.1:0-5349 GCA_045117095.1 Bacteroidaceae bacterium
GCTGTGGCGGTGTTGCTGATGAACATCGAGAACAAGCCCGTGATGAGGATGAAGCCCAAGAGCACCACCTCACTCTTCGTGCCGAAAGGCTTGAGCAGATAGCGAGCCATGACCACGTCCAGACCACTCTTTGTGGTAGCGATAGCCAATACGAATCCACCCAAGAACAGGATGATGATAGGGTCGGCGAAAGTCGCCATGAGCACCTTGTAGCTCAGCAGTTCCGACTTTTCCAAGCCTGATGAATAGAAACTTAAGGCACTGTCGGATGTGGCGAAGAGCAGCATGCAGATGACACACACCGAGGTGGCCCAAGCGGGAATCGCCTCCGTCAGCCACATCAGTGTGGCGAAGACGAAGATGGAGATGATGCGCTGTTGTACCACTGTCAGCCCTGTGATGCCGAAACTCTCTGTGGGCAGGCACGCTACAATCACCGTTGCGATAATAGAAATCACCGACGCAATCAATGCCTTGTTATTAAATCTGCTCGACAATTTATTGACGAACTTACCTCCTCTCTGAGGCCCCAGTCTGAAGTGCAGAATCTGGGTGAACAGTTTGTTGCTAAAAATTGACATATACTAATTTAATTAGAATTTTCCAAAAACGGAGTGCCCGGGCATCACTGCCGGGGACTCCCGACATTTACAACACTTTAATGTATGATATAAATATGTATAAGGTTTCCGTCGATGTCCGTAATCCCGCAGACACGCGTGCTCTTGGCAAATGGCAGGTCTTCTGACTCGTCCTATGCGCTGCTCGGTCTTCCCGAAGGTTTCAAAGCCCCGTCCGTCAGATTTCGCCTTGACTTCAGTGACCCTGTTGGCAGCTTTTGAAAAAGGACTTACAGCATCGGGTAATGTCGAGGATTTTCACCCCATTCCCATCTTAGCTCCGTCACCGCATTGCCCAAATTCTATGCGGGGGAGAACCAAATGCGGTGCAAAGATAGTACAAATGGCACGAAGTACCAAAAAAAATGACTCTTCTTGTTATTTTTTCCCTTTATATTTTGAGGTTGACAAATTATTTTCATACTTTTGCGCCCCGAAAAGTTTTGTACTTCTAATGATAAAGTGTTTGTAAAATGAGAAAACAGATTTTAGTTTTGTTTGTGTATCTGCTGGTCTGTAGCTTTGCGGCGATGGCACAAGGTGCCGCCAAGAGTGAATTGCAGGTGCGGGCAGAGAAAGAATACGAGAGTGGCAACTTGATTACTGCTCGTGCACTGTACATCAAAGCTTTTGATGACTATGTCAATAAAGGTCAGTTGCAACAAGGAGTGGAATGTGGTGTGAAGGGTAATGCGCTCTATTATACCAAGGATAATCTTTACAAGGAGGCTTTCGATTTGCTGCGTCGCATTGACCAGACCATCGAGATGAAAGGGCAGGGCAGTGCGAAAGCGGCGATGCGCTATCTGACCTCGAAGGAGCGTTTCCAGATGTATATGAAGATGCGGAAGAGTGCCAGTGTTCTCGAACAGTTGGGCAATATGGAGAAGTACGCCAATGCATCGGGCGATGAGAATCTAAAGAATGACTTGCTTTACAATAAGACCATCTATTATTATTCCTTTGGACAGAATGAAAAGGGCAATGCAGCTTTCAAAGAGATTACGGCACGGCTGACAGCTTCCAAGCAATACGGCAAGGTGGACGAAGTGTATCAGACGCTGATAGCCAACGGACGTAAGAGCAATAGTATGAGTCTCGTGGCAGAAAGTTACAAGAGTTATTTGGCTTGGAAGGATTCTGCCAATGCTATGGAACTGGCAGACACGGTGGGTGTGTTGAAGAAGCAGATTGCTGATGATGAGGCTGTCATTGCGGAGAAGGACAGTTCGTTGGCAGCTCGTCAGGCTGTGATTGTGGGTCTTGGCATCTTGGCGGCAGTGTTGGCTGCAGCGTTGGTGTTGGGCGCTCTTGTGCTGATGCGCTCCATCTTCCTGACTCGCAAGCAGAAGAAGACCATCCAGCAGTTGAACGAAAACAATGCCCAGCAGGCCAAGTTCATCAGCAACATATCCGCTCAGTTGGAGCCTACTTTGCAGAAGTTAGATAGCCGCACTCCAGAGGTAAAGGCCTTACAGGATTTTTCTGACCACATCCAGACACTGTCAAGTCTGGAGACTTTGACAGGCACGATTGAACGTGAGGAAGTCCAATTGGCTTCATTTTGTGAGAATCTTGTAGGAATGATTCGAGACAGTGTGAAAACAGGTGTGGTGCTGAAGTCCGATGTGCCCAAGATGACGGTGAATATAAATAAGGAGTACGTCTCGCATATTCTCTCACACCTGCTGACCAATGCTGCCAACTTTACACCAGAAGGTGGTCACATTACCTTGGAGTACAAGAAAAGAGGTATGCACAAGCATCAGTTCCTTGTGTCGAACACAGGCAGTTCCATTCCAGAAGAGCAGCGTGAAGAGGTCTTCAAACCCTTCCGTGAAGTTCGCGACCTCACTAAGGGCGATGGTCTTGGCTTGCCCATCTGTAAGCAGATGGCCATGAAGATGAATGGAGATATTGAAATCGATCCTGCTTTCACTAAAGGCGTCCGTTTTGTGTTGAATTTGGTCGATTGACAACTGAATCAGACAGATATAGAAGGGAAGACTGTAGCGATTACGGTCTTCCTTTTTGTCGAAAAACATGCCAAATACTTGCACAATCCAATTATTTCCCCTACCTTTGCAGCCGTTTTCAAATACCGAGTGCCTGAACACCTCGTCAAAACAGGCGTGTGCTTGCATTAACCACGTAAAAAACAAGAACAAAATGATTACAGTAAAAAAGCAAGTGAGCGTTTCCTTCATGCTGATGGGAATCCTCTTCTGCATCTGCCTTGTGGCATCCAATCTTCTTCAAACCAAAGTATTTCGATTCTGGGGACCCATATCCCTCACTTGTGGTTTCATCGTCTTCCCCATCTCTTACATCCTCAACGACGTCATCGCTGAAGTGTGGGGCTACCGCAAAGCCCGATTCATCATCTGGATTGGCTTCTTAATGAACTTCTTTGTGATGGCTCTTGGTGGCATCGCTTGTGCCCTGCCTCCTATCGCCCCGGGAGCCGATGAAGCCTTCAAGCAGGTCTTCGCCTTCGCGCCACAGATTGTGGTGGCCAGCCTCATAGCCTTCATCGTCGGCTCGTTTCTCAATGCCCTCATGATGAGCAAGATGAAGATGCGCGACCGCAACAAGGGGAATTTCTCCTACTACTTCTCCATACGTGCCGTACTCTCCACCATTGCTGGTGAGAGTGCCGACTCGCTTATCTTCTACCCCTTGGCGTTTTACTTCTTTCCCCTCATCTTCCAGGGCGAACCCAAATTCACCTTCGACATCATGATTGGGCTGATGATCACTCAGGTGGTGGCCAAGACCCTTTACGAAATCATCGTGCTCCCTCTCACCATCCGCATCGTGCAGTACGTGAAGAAGTTGGAGAATACCGATGTGTATGACGAGAATATTGATTACAGCGCATTTAAAATCAATGAAATATGATGAACCAGCGTGACCAAGAGGGGCTTCAATCCCTCGGAAAAAAGACCGAATACCGTCAGGACTATGCGCCAGAAGTGCTCGAGACCTTCGAGAACAAACACCCCGACAATGACTACTGGGTGCAGTTCAATTGTCCCGAATTCACCTCCCTATGTCCCATTACTGGTCAGCCTGACTTTGCCGAAATCCGCATCTCCTACCTGCCCGATCGCCGCATGGTGGAGAGTAAGTCACTGAAGCTCTATCTCTTCTCATTCCGCAATCACGGTGACTTCCATGAGGACTGCGTCAACATCATCATGAAAGATCTCATCCGTCTCATGGATCCCAAGTACATCGAGGTTACCGGCATCTTCACTCCCCGTGGCGGTATCAGCATTTACCCCTACGCCAACTACGGGCGTCCCGGTACAAAATACGCCGATATGGCCAACTACCGCATGATGAATCACAACATGCATTAAAAGAATACGGAAGGGGGACTTCACACATTGATCATCAGCCTCATTTCTTTGTACGGCTCACCGCGTCCAATTCCCATCCGTCCACTATCACGTCGGGCAGGAGAAGTGTGCGGTAGTGTGCTAAGAGTTCGTGGATGGTGGGCATGAGCGCTTGGAGACGCTTGGGGTCTTTGTTGCCCACTGCCTCGCAGATGAGACGGAAGGTTCCTTGCAACATCTTGCCAGTCGGAGTTTCGCTGTCGTGGCTTCGTGCATAACGGTCGCCTAACCAATCACGCCAGATGAAATGGTAGCGTTCGCCATCGAGTTGCGTAAACGCTGGATCCATGGGCACGGCGGTATAGACAGCCAACATGTGGAGCATCTGGATGGAATCATATACCGCCACATCCACTTTCATCTTAGTGGCAGTTATACGGGTCTTTTCCATCGTGGGTGCCCGCTTGGCCATCCTCAGATAGACCAGCGCTGTGTCTTGGACGTCATAGCTGAATCCATAGGGAGCATTGAAGGACGGATCGATGAGGAAGAGGTGGTTGTGGCAGGGATAGACCTTTTTCATGTCTTCCTCTTTCTTTTCGTAGGCCTCCAACTTTGCTCTCGCTTTCTCTTGTGCTTTCTCTCTCGCTTTTGCCCTTGCCTTCTCTCCTTTTTTCTTCTTCACATGAGGGGTAAAAGAGGAGGGTTCGTAATAGCCTGTCCACCATCGCTTCGCCTCCAGACTACCTTCGTACTGGAAGGTTTCGATGATTTCTTGGAATTGGTTCACTCCTTTGCGGTATTTTTGCGTGGGGGAGACGAAGAGGCGGTCAGTCTTTGGTTGTGGCTGCCCCATTGCATAGGTGGCGATAAGGGTCAGTAGGAAGATGATGCTGTACGATTTCATGGCTGTGAGGGTGTTATGGGTTAAAGAGTTCGAGTCCTTCAAAGTCGCTGATGTCAATTTTTTGTCCATCCCCTGCCTTTCGTTCCTTCTTCTCCACTTTGATGATGTTGGCGTGGGGGAATCGCTTGCGGAGCTGGGCTTCTTCGTCCTCAGAGATTTCACCTCGGATTTCTAATACATTGATGGAGATGTTGTCTAACCATGTAGGGATGTTGACAGGGGTGTCAGTGAAAGTGAGGCGTAACCGCCGGATGAGCTTCATCTTCGAAAGAATATCTGGCAGCGTGTCTGTCTCTTGATAGAGGTAGTAGGAGAGTCCCATGTGTTTGTCTTGCTCTTCGAGATGGGAGAGCTCTTCATCTTCTTCGTCGCCGATGCGGGCGAACCAACCAATCTGAGGGGTGAGGGTACCAGTTTTTTCATCGACCTGCACACCCACAAATCCAGCCCACAGTTGCATAGGTATGTTGGTCAATAC
>JBGUMY010000239.1:0-3841 GCA_045117095.1 Bacteroidaceae bacterium
GAACGTATGGCCGAAGAGGAAATGGCAGAGAATGCTGAAAGCAAGGTTCTGAAACTGACAGAGTTCGTAACTGCTAACGAACTTGCCACGATGATGGATGTGCCTGTGACAAAGGTCATTGGCACCTGCATGTCCATCGGCATGATGGTGAGCATCAACCAACGTCTCGACGCAGAAACCATTAATATTGTGGCAGAAGAATTTGGTTACACCACCAGCTATGTGTCGGAAGAAGTGTCAAACGCCATCGAAGAAGTAGAGGACCAAGAGGAAGACCTCGAGCGTCGCGCACCAATCATCACAGTGATGGGTCACGTAGACCACGGTAAGACTTCGCTCCTCGACTATATCCGCAACACCAACGTGATTGCTGGTGAAGCAGGTGGTATCACCCAGCACATAGGTGCCTACAAAGTAAAGATGAAGGACGGCCGCAAGATTACCTTCCTCGACACCCCAGGTCACGAGGCATTCACGGCCATGCGTGCTCGCGGTGCGAAGGTGACGGATATCGCCATCATCATTGTAGCAGCCGATGATGACGTGATGCCTCAAACGAAAGAGGCCATTGCTCACGCTCAGGCCGCTGGAGTTCCTATGGTGTTCGCCATCAACAAGATCGATAAGCCAGGGGCTAACCCCGATAAGATTAAGGAGCAGTTGGCAGGCATGAACCTCCTCGTGGAGGAATGGGGCGGTAAGTACCAAAGTCAGGACATCAGTGCCAAGAAGGGTACTGGTGTGGAAGAACTGATGGACAAGGTGCTGCTCGAGGCTGAAATGCTTGATCTCAAAGCCAACCCCAACCGCAAGGCTACAGGTTCCATCATTGAATCCACCCTCGACAAGGGACGTGGTTATGTGGCCACCGTGCTCGTGCAGAACGGTACACTCCATCAAGGTGACATCGTGCTTGCAGGTACGCATTACGGCCGCATCAAGGCGATGTTCAACGAACGTGGTCAGCGCATCGAACAGGCTCTGCCAGCCGAACCAGCCGTGATTCTCGGTTTGAATGGTGCTCCTACAGCAGGTGATACCTTCCACGTGATGGAAACTGAGCAGGAAGCTCGAGAAATCTGTAACAAGCGAGAACAATTGAAGCGTGAACAAGGACTTCGCACGCAGACCCGTCTGACCCTCGATGAATTGGGCAGACGTATCGCTTTGGGTGACTTCAAGGAACTCAACCTCATTGTGAAGGGAGACGTGGACGGTTCTATCGAGGCTCTATCCGACTCTCTTATCAAACTCTCCACGGAGAAGATTCAGGTGAATGTCATCCACAAGGCTGTGGGTCAAATCAGCGAGAACGATGTGGAACTGGCACATGCCTCGGAAAACGTCATCATCATTGGTTTCCAGGTTCGTCCATCCGCTGCTGCACGCCGTCTGGCCGAGCAGTACGGTGTCGACATCCGCCTCTATTCCATCATTTACGATGCCATCGAGGAGGTGAAGGATGCCATGGAGGGCATGTTGGCTCCAACGCTCAAAGAAGAAGTCACGGCTCAGGTGGATGTTCGTCAGGTCTATCACATCACGAAAGTCGGCACAGTGGCTGGCTGCTGGGTGACAGAAGGAAAGGTGCATCGTTCGGACAAAGTACGTGTGGTACGCGACGGCATTGTGGTGCACACAGGCGAAATCTTGGCACTGAAGCGCTTCAAGGATGACGTGAAGGAAGTGGGACGCGACTTCGAGTGTGGCATCTCCATCGTCAATTTCAATGACATCCGTGAGGGTGACGTGCTGGAGACCTACACAGAAGTGGAAGTGAAAGCAAAACTGTAAATGGAGACACTTATCTATATTGTACTCGCGATTGGTGCCATCATCGGCTTCAAGCAAGGAGCATTCAAGCAGGTGGCCCATTTCGTGGGTATAGCGCTTGGTTTGATTGGTGCCGCCATGCTCTACCAGCAGTTTGGCGACTATCTTGCCGACAAGACAGGTGCCAGCGTAGGTTTCGGACGACTGATAGCCTTCGTGCTGATCGTCATCGTGGTACCAATCGTGTTGGGCTGGATAGCCTCTTTACTGACGGCGATTTTCAAGAAGATAAAACTCAATTTCCTCAACCGCATCATGGGCGCCTTGATCGGTGTGGTCTGCTATGCCTTGATTCTCAGTGTGGCATTCAACCTCTACGATTTCATGGCCAGCAATGCAGGATTCAAGCCCGAAAAGTTGGACGAGCGCGCTCCCATCTATTATCAGTTGAAGCACGCCACACAAATCGTGATTCCTGATGTGCTGCTGGTGACCGATGCCACTGAGGAAGCCAATGGTTGTGAACCCAAGTACGGCCTGAGACCCGTAGTGGATCAGGCGGTGGATAAGGCCAAGGAGAAAATCTTACCTTCCAATCTGTCAGAATGAGCGAGAAGAATGAATTTGTACGCAGTGTGGCCGAGAAGAAGTACGAATTCGGCTTCACCACTGACGTACACACTGAAATCATCGACAAAGGTCTTAACGAGGACGTGATTCGCCTGATTTCTGAGAAGAAAGGCGAACCCGACTGGTTATTGCAGTTCCGCTTGGAGGCTTACCGCTATTGGCTCACGCAGACGCAACCCACCTGGGGACATGTGCATCTCCCTGAGATTGACTATCAGGACATCTCCTACTATGCCGACCCTACAGCAAAGAAGAGGCAAGGGGCGGAAAGTAAAGAGCAAGAGATTGACCCCGAACTGATGAAGACATTCGATAAGTTGGGTATCCCACTGGAGGAACGTCTGGCACTTTCGGGCACAGCGGTTGATGCGGTGATGGATTCCGTTTCCGTCAAGACCACCTTCAAGGAGAAACTCTCGGAGAAGGGCATCATCTTCTGCTCCATCAGCGAGGCGGTGAAGAACCATCCCGACCTCGTCCGTCAATATCTGGGCAGTGTGGTGCCGCCGAAGGACAATTACTTCGCAGCTCTCAACAGCGCCGTGTTCAGCGACGGTTCTTTCGTCTATATTCCAAAGAATACTCGCTGCCCCATGGAGCTCTCCACTTACTTCCGCATCAATGCCCGCAACACAGGACAGTTCGAGCGCACCCTCATCGTGTGTGATGAAGGCTCCTACGTTTCCTATCTGGAAGGATGTACGGCTCCGATGCGTGATGAAAACCAGCTGCACGCCGCCATTGTCGAGATTGTGGTGATGGACAATGCTGAGGTGAAGTACTCGACGGTTCAGAATTGGTATCCAGGTGATGCCGAGGGACGTGGTGGTGTCCTCAATCTCGTGACGAAACGTGGTGATCTGAGGGGTGTGAACAGCAAACTCTCGTGGACACAAGTGGAGACAGGATCAGCCATCACGTGGAAATATCCTTCATGTGTGCTGAGAGGTGACAACAGCCAAGCCGAGTTCTATAGCGTGGCCGTGACCAACAATCACCAAGAGGCGGATACGGGCACGAAGATGATTCATCTGGGTCGGAACACCCGTTCCACCATCATCTCCAAAGGAATCTCGGCAGGCCATTCGCAAAATTCCTATCGAGGATTGGTGCGAGTGGGCAAGCATGCCGATGGTGCCCGCAACTACTCCTCGTGCGACTCTCTCCTGTTGGGCAGCAAATGCGGTGCCCACACCTTCCCCTATATGGACGTCCACAACAACAACGCCACGGTGGAGCATGAAGCCACCACCTCGAAAATCAACGAGGACCAGCTTTTCTACTGCAACCAGCGTGGCATCTCCACCGAGGAGGCTGTTGGACTCATTGTCAACGGTTATGCCAAGGACGTCATCAACAAGCTCCCCATGGAGTTCGCCGTCGAGGCACAGAAACTTCTGAGCGTATCGTTAGAAGGAACGGTGGGATAGTGGTTGAC
>JBGUMY010000240.1:0-4604 GCA_045117095.1 Bacteroidaceae bacterium
TGTAGAACTGTGCCGCAAGCGAAATGGACTCCTCGGGGGCAAGCGTCTGGATGGCATTGAGATAGGTGATGAGTTCGCAGTACTGCTGATAGAGCGCATCGCGCGAGGTCTTCAGTTCGCCTACCACCAGGTAGGACTGCTCTTCGTTGCGTTGCGACATGATGGCCTCAATCTGTGTCGTCATGGCGGCAAAGCGGTTGTTCAGCTCGGTCAGACCCATTGCGGCCAAATCTTCCACGAGTTGTGAATGGGCGAAGCGCTGTTCGATGTTCTCAATCTTGGCGTTCTCGGCCACCAGGGCCTCGCGAGTGCGGAAATTGAAATCCTTGAACACCTGCCAGACGCGGCGGCCACGGATGGCGAGCGTCTCGTCCACATCCTTGAATTGTTCGGCCCATATACGAGCCACACTCAGGATGGCCGTGCCGAAGTGGTCGCGCTGTTCGTCGAGTTTTTCCACGCTGTTGGTGAGTTGGCTCTTCAGCGTGCGCCTGTAAGCATCGTCGAAGATGCCCCACAGGCGCAGGAGCTCGGCACGCATAATGGGGTAGCGTTCTTGCGAGAGCTGAAGCTCGGCAGTACGCCCGATGAATGCCTTCACTGTGCTGTAGAAAAAGGCTGTAGCCATGCCCGTCAGGGCTTTGTCATTGAATTTCTGCATTGCGGTAGATTTTTAAGTTGATATGATTATGATTAGTAATTATTTTGTAGTTGCACGGCGTGCAAGTTAGTATTTTCATCCATTTTACCTATTTGCATGGCTTGCAAGTGGCTATTTTCATTCATTTTGCCTACTTGCACGGCGTGCAAGTGCCATTTTCATCCATTTTTGCCACTTGCATGGCGTGCAAGTAGGAATTTTCATCCATTTTGCCACTTGCATGGCGTGCAAATAGGTATTTTCATTCATTTTGCCGCTTGCATGGCGTGCAAGTAGGTATTTTCTGATTTCTCTGGGGTGTCCCCGCGCACGTTTTGCCCCGCGTGCGTTTATGGCGACAAAGTTACGAAAAAAAAATGAACGGACAGCCTGTTGGACTGCCCGAACTTGTAACAAAACGTGTAAAATGTTACAACTATCCGAAAATGTTAACTAAAAAGAAACATTTCAGGTGGTCAGAAGTCGGTGGGCGATTTGCCCGTGGTCTTCTTAAAGACGCGGTGGAAGTTCATCCGGTTGGAGAATCCCACGGTGGCGGCCAGGGCATCGGTGGTGTGGTCGGACAGATAGCCGCCGCTGATGAGTCGGGAGGCTTCCTGCACCCGATAGCCGTTCACCCAGCCCTTGAAGTTGGTGTCCTTGCAGGCGTTGATGGCGGTGGAGATGGTGCGGTAGGATTCCCCTGCCTGCACGGCCACATCCTCGATGGTGAGGTCGGGCTTGGTGTAGAGCTTCTGCTCGGTCATCAGCGCATCGAGACGGAGCATGAGCTGCTGGTCGAAATCGGTGGCGGAAGCAGTCCCTCGCTCTCCCGCATTGCCTGCATCGCCCCGCTCGCTCGTCTCGGCCTGCGTCCTCATCTCCTCCATATCCTCCACCATCGCCACCTCAATCTCCTGGAACGTGAAGGCGTAGTTGAGGAAACGGACACCGAAGAAGGAGTAGTAGATGATGACGGGGAGTGCGAAGAGCGTGTTGGTGAGCATGGTGGGGTAGAGTCCGTAGAGCAGCGCCAGAATGCCGATGGCGAGTGCGGCGTAGAAGGAGCGCTTGGACCACAGGAGACGCTTGCGCTCGTCATCGGAAAAGTAGTCGGCCATGCGCCGCTCGTAGTCGCGGTAGTGCCGGTGGAAACGGATGGTGTAGTCCGTCATCTTGTAGAAGTAGAACAGGGTCAGCAGCAGGAATGCCGCGCTTTTGGCATGGGCGAACGGGGCTGAGATGAGGCTGAAGCTGACCACGATGGGCACCGCGATGATGAGTGTCTCGCGAAGGAAGCGCCGCCACGTGAAGAACTGCACGTCGATGAGGGTGGTGAGGGCGTAGGTGAAGAAGAAGGCTTGCTGGAGGCCGATCGAGATGGAAATCATGGAGTGGAGCAGGGTGGCCGATGGCGTGGAGCGGATCAGGCCCTGTATCACCAGCGCCACGAAGTAGAAGAGGTAGTTGCTCCCCATCATGAGGCGCGCCATGCGGTAGCCCCTCAGCCCTGCCTTGTTGGGCACCATGATGAAGAAGAAGCTCAGTCCGAAACAGAGGATGAGCCCGGGTCGCACGTAGGTGGTGAGTATGTCGTTCAGCAATTCCAGCATGGCTTATTGGGGTGAGTTGTTGTCTTTGTTCATGTCGGCAATGACCAGTTTTATCTCGGCATAGGTGTAGTCGTCGGGGAGGAGATTCTTGACGTCGGAGAGGGCGTATGCCTTGTCGAAGGAGCGGACAATGCCACGAATGATGTTCTGGTGCTGGGTGCTGACCACTTCGCCCACCTTCAGCTCTCCCTTCTCGACAAAGTAGGCGAGATGGTTCTCGATGGTGCCTCGGGTGAAGGAGCGTTCTTTGGCGATGTCTTCGATGCTTTTCCCGTCGCGGAACATCTTGTAGGTGATTTCTTTGGTGTCCACCTTCGGCTTTTTGGGGGTCTCCTCTTTTTTCTTGGCGGTCTTCTTGGCGGCTCTTTCCACTTTCTCATTCTTCTCGTCCACCTTCACCTCGTCCAGCACGGCCTGGGCCTTGGCGGTGAGGTAGTCGCGGATGCAGAAGTCTTGGTCTTTCAGACGGGCGAAGATGCCGACCTTGAGCTTGTAGGAGAGCATGAAGGCGTCGAGGGCGTTGTTGTATTGGGTGGCGACCTGCTTGTTGTTGATGACCACCTTGGTGTGGAGGATTACGGGGTCGAGGTGTTCGTGCAGTTTCGTATGGAAATAGGTCATGGCGGCTCTCAGTCGCTCCTTCAGTTTGTCGTTGGTGGCGAAGGATGTTCCGCTCTGCTGCATCAGCATGGCATATTGCTGCTGAAATTTCAGCGACACATCCACAAGCTCGGTCTCCACCTTGGGGAGGGCTGCTTGGATGATGTCCAGCAACATCGGCTGGGCCTTGTAGAGGTGCTCATTCACCACACGCAGCAGATACTGCATGTCGCTCTTCAGCAGTCGGAATTCGAAAAGCTCGTTCAGCAATGAGTAGTAGTACTCCCACATCATCTGCGGCAGTTTCCCCTCGGTCTGTTGCGCCTCCATGAGCTCGCGGTCGATGTAGGCATTGACCGATGCGTCTGTGATGACCGAGCCGGGAGTCAGTGGACGTGCCAGCACCATGCCTTCGAGGGTGCGGCATCGGCTGAGCGCCACATAAACTTGTCCGTGGGTGAAGGAATCGGTGATGTCCAGCACGGCGTGGTCGAAGGTCAGGCCCTGGCTCTTGTGTACCGTGATGGCCCATGCCAATCGCAAGGGATACTGCCGGAAGGTGCCCTCCACCTCTTCGCGAATCTCCTTGGTCGTGTCATCAATCACGTACTTGGTGTTCTCCCATATCAGTCGCGGCACCTGGATGGTGCGGTTGTCTTCTTTGCAATGCACAAGGATGAGCTGCTCCTCGCCATCATCATCCCATACAAAGCCTTTCACCGTGCCAATCTTGCCATTATAATATTCTTTGCCAGGGTTCGGATCGTTCTTGATGAACATCACTTGCGCCCCTTCTTTCAGCACCAGACGCTCGTCGGCAGGATAACTGGTCTCAGGAAAATTCTTCCGGACCTCGGCCATGAACACGCGTTCTTGGGTCTTCAGATTGCTCAGCTGCGTCTCGTTGTACGTCTGTGCCATGCGATTATGGGTGGTCAGGCGGATCCAGTCCTCCTCCTTGGGAGGAACAAAGTCCGCCTGGTATCTGGCATTCAGCGCTTGCATCGTCGCAGTGTCCACCTGGTTGTTGCGAATCTTCCCCAAGATATTGATAAACGCTGCATCTTGCTGGCGGTAGATGTGCTTCAGCTCGATGGTCACATACTGAATCTGCTGGAGTGCCTTGCTGCCAAAGAAGTAGGGGGTAGAGTAGTAGGGGGACAGCAATGACCACTCGCGCTCTTGAGCCACGGGCGCCAGTTGTTGCAAGTCACCAATCAGCAGGAGTTGCACGCCTCCGAAGGGTTTTGTCCGGTCTTTGTATTTGCGCAGTTCTTGGTCGATGGCATCCAGCACATCGCATCGCACCATCGAAATCTCATCAATCACCAGCAGGTCGAGCGTCTTGATGAGGTTCTTCTTGTCTTTCCCCATTTTGTAGTGCCCAGACTTCTCTCCACGCTGCATATTTGGCACCATGGGACCGAACGGCAACTGGAAGAACGAGTGGATGGTCTGCCCCTGTGCATTGATAGCTGCCACACCCGTCGGCGCCAGCACCACCATACGTTTGGGCGTCCGTTCTCTCAGTGTCCGCAGAAACGTGGTCTTTCCCGTCCCCGCCTTCCCAGTCAGAAACACGGACACGTTGGTGCTGGTCACAAAGCGCCATGCCACATTCATCTCATGGTTATGCACATCTTGCTCCTCAGCCAGTTGGGAGGAGAACACGTCGTCCATAGATGCAATGTCAAGGTAATCCATAAGTCAAAATTAGGAATTAGGAATGAGGAATGAGGAATTGAATGAAT
>JBGUMY010000241.1:0-6304 GCA_045117095.1 Bacteroidaceae bacterium
GCTGGCTTCCGATGAAGACCGCGAGGGAGAGGCTATCTCTTGGCATTTGAGCCAAGTGTTGGGGCTGGATCCTAAGGCGGCTAAACGAATTGTCTTTCATGAGATTACGAAGACGGCCATCCTGAAGGCTATCGAGACGCCACGCACCATCGACATGGGACTGGTGAATGCCCAGCAGGCTCGTCGTGTGTTGGATCGTTTGGTAGGTTTCAAACTCTCCCCTGTATTGTGGAAGAAGTTGAAGCCAAGCCTGTCAGCAGGACGTGTGCAGAGTGTGGCAGTGCGACTGATTGTGGAGCGTGAGAAGGAAATCGAAAACTTCAAGAGCGAGTCAAGTTACAAGGTGAGCGCTGTCTTCATGGCGGATGGTCAACCCATCAAAGCTACTTTGGGTCATGGTTTCAAGACCGAGGAAGAGGCTGAGGCTTTCCTGTTATCGTGCAAGGACAAGGAGTTTGTCATTACCGATATCGACAAGAAACCTGTGAAGAAGAGTCCTGCTCCTCCTTTCACCACGTCCACCCTTCAGCAAGAGGCAGCCCGCAAGTTGGGCTTCACGGTGAGCCAGACGATGATGGTGGCACAGCACTTGTATGAATCAGGACACATCACCTACATGCGAACGGACTCTGTGAATCTCTCTTCGCTTTGTATCAACACGACGAAAGAGGAAATCCTCAAATTGCATGGCGCGAAGTATTCCAAGCCTCGTCAGTTCCACACCAGTTCGAAGGGTGCTCAGGAGGCGCACGAGGCTATTCGTCCCACGTATGTGACTGAGCATGAAATCTCTGGCAATTCGCAGGAGAAGCGCCTTTACGATTTGATTTGGAAACGCACTGTGGCTTGTCAGATGGCAGATGCTGAGGCTGAGAAGACCACCATCACCATCTCTGCCGATGATGTGAACTTTACCGCCGTGGGTGAAGTCATCACATTTGACGGCTTTTTGAGAGTGTATCGTGAGTCATACGATGACGATGTGCAGACAGACGAGGCAGAAGGTTTGTTGCCAACGGTCACGAAAGGTCAGAAATTGGTGATGAAGGAGATGGTAGCAACCCAGCGTTTCACCCAGCATCCTTTGCGCTATACGGAAGCCAGTTTGGTAAAGAAGATGGAAGAGTTGGGCATTGGACGTCCTTCCACATACGCCCCAACTATCTCAACCATCCAGCAACGTGAATATGTGGAGAAGGGTGATAAGAAGGGTGAGGAGCGTATGTACAACATCCTCAAACTTTCCAACGGAAAAATCAAGAAATCTTCGAAGAAGGAAGTCTATGGCAATGAGAAGGGAAAGCTCCTTCCTACTGATATAGGTACGGTGGTCAATGACTTCCTCATCAATTCTTTCCCAGAGATTGTGGATTACAACTTCACGGCCAATGTGGAGAAAGAGTTTGACGATATTGCCGATGGCAGAGAGAACTGGCAGCAGATGATGCGTGACTTCTATGCCAAGTTTGAGCCTGTGGTGGATGCGACCTTGCAGGAGAAGAACGAACACAAGGTGGGTGAGCGTATTTTGGGTGAGGAACCTGGTACGGGCAAGCCTGTCAGTGTGAAGATAGGCCGTTTCGGCCCGATGGTACAGATTGGTATTGCCAATGAAGTGGAGAAGCCACGTTTTGCTCAACTGAATAAAGGACAGAGCATCGCTACCCTCACTTTAGAAGAGGCACTCGACCTCTTCAAACTGCCTCGCACATTGGGTGACTACGAAGGTTCTCCTGTGACGGTAGGCACTGGCCGTTTCGGTCCTTACGTGCTGCATCAGAAGAAGTATGCGTCCATTCCAAAGGATGTTGATCCTATGAGCATCACGCTGGAGGATGCCATGAAGTTGATTGCTGAACGTCGCAAGAATGAGGCTTCGGCACATCTGAAGACCTTTGAAGAGGATGAAGAACTGGAGGTGATGAATGGGCGTTTTGGTCCTTATCTGAAGTATAAGGGAACCAACTACAAGTTGCCGAAGAGCATCAAGGAGCCAGAGAACCTCACCTACGAAGAGTGCATGGACTTTATTGAGAAGGCTGATAAGTCGGAGGATGAAGGAAAGACGGCATCCAAACGTGGACGTAAAACGGCAAAGGAATGAAACGCATCATCCTGATAGGCTACATGGGAGCTGGCAAAACCACCCTTGGTAAAGTGCTGGCACGTGAGATGGGGTTGGAGTTCTACGACCTCGACAACTACATCGAAGACCGCTTCCGTCAGAAAATACCAGATATCTTTGCCACCAAGGGCGAGGAAGGCTTTCGTGAGATAGAACGGAAGATGTTGCATGAGGTGGCTGAGTTTGAAAATGTCATCCTCTCTTGTGGAGGGGGCACTCCCTGCTTCTTCGACAACATGGACTACATGAACACGCGTGGGGAGACCATCTTTCTTGATGCGGCACCAGCGGTATTGAAGGAACACCTGCACATGGGTAAGACCGTGCGTCCGCTCATTCAGGGTAAGACCGACGAAGAGTTGATGGCTTACATCGAGGAGTCGCTCCAGAAGCGATTGCCCTATTATCAGAAAGCAAAGCACACCTTGAAAATCGAGGTGATTCATACCAAGGAACAAATCAAGAACTACGTTGAACAAATCATCGGTTTATTATGAGAAAATGGCGCATTGAAGACTCCAACGAACTGTATGGCATCAACGGTTGGGGCGTGAATTATTTCCGTATCAACGATAAGGGAAATGTGGCTGTGACTCCTCGCAAGGATGGCGTGGAGGTCGATTTGAAGGAAGTGATGGATGACCTCGCCCTGCGCGATGTATCTGCTCCTGTGTTGGTGCGTTTTCCTGACATCATCGACAACCGCATCGAGAAGACATCCACTTGCTTCAATAAGGCAGCGAAGGAGTATGGCTACAATGGAGAGAACTTCATCATCTATCCCATCAAGGTGAATCAGATCAGTCCTGTGGTGGAGGAGGTCATCAAGCATGGCAAGAAGTTCAATTTGGGTCTGGAAGCAGGGTCGAAGCCTGAGTTGCATGCGGTCTTGGCTGTCAATATGAATAGCGACTCCCTGATTATCTGTAATGGCTACAAAGATCAGGACTATATCGAGTTGGCCTTGCTTGCCCAGAAGATGGGTAAGCGCATCTTTATTGTGGTGGAGAAGTTCAATGAGTTGGAGATTATCACGCGTACTGCCAAGAAATTAGGGGTGCGTCCCAACATGGGTATCCGCATCAAGTTGGCTGCGTCTGGCTCAGGTAAATGGGAAGAGAGTGGGGGAGATGCCAGCAAGTTTGGCTTGACCTCAGGTGAACTCCTGGCGGCTCTTCAGTATATTGAGGAGAACGACATGAAGGACTGCCTCAAACTGATACACTTCCACATCGGTTCTCAGATTACAAAGATTCGCCGCATTCAGAATGCCTTGCGTGAGGCCAGCATGTTCTATGTGCAGTTGCATCAGATGGGCTATGGTGTGGAGTTTGTCGATTGTGGTGGTGGCTTGGGTGTTGATTATGATGGTAGCCGTTCGAGCAGCAGCGAGAGTTCCGTCAACTACTCCATTCAGGAGTATGTGAACAACTGTGTCTATACCTTCGTGGAGGCAGCCAATGCCAATGAGATCCCTCATCCCAACATCATCACGGAGGGTGGGCGTTCCTTGGCAGCGCATCATTCTGTGCTGATTATGGAGGTGCTTGAAACTACAGAGGTGCCAGCGATGCCTGATGAGTTTGAGGTGAAGGAAGATGATCATCAACTGGCCAAGGACCTCTACGATATTTGGTGCAACATCAACGTGCGGAATATGTTGGAGAACTGGCACGATGCCCAGCAGATTCGTGAAGAGGCACTCGACCTCTTTTCGCATGGTATGCTCGACTTGCGTACACGTGCGGAAATAGAAAGAATGTATTGGGCTGTGGCTCGCGAAATCAATACCTTGGTACATACCATGAAGCATGTGCCAGAAGAATTTCACTCGCTCGATAAGCTTTTGGCAGACAAATACTTCTGCAACTTCTCCCTCTTCCATTCCCTGCCAGACGCTTGGGCGATAGACCAGATCTTCCCGATTATGCCTATCCAGCGGCTCAACGAACGGCCTGATCGCAACGCCACTTTACAGGACATCACTTGTGATTCTGATGGTAAGATTGCGCAATTTGCTACAGAGACAGGTGTGAGCCATTTCATCCCACTGCATTCACTCGACAGAAAGAAGGGTTCATATTATATTGGTGTGTTCCTGGTGGGCGCCTACCAAGAGATTTTGGGTGATATGCACAACCTCTTTGGCGACACGAATGCCATCCACGTCACTACCGACAAGGACGGTTACCATATCAAGAACATCATTGACGGCGAGACTGTGGCGGATGTGCTCAGTTATGTGCAGTACGAACCCAAGAAACTCGTTCGCAGCCTCGAAATCTGGGCGAAACAGGCCATCAAAGAGGGCAAGATTACGCTTGAAGAAGGGAAGGAGTTCCTTGACACCTATCGTAGTGGACTCTACGGATACACTTATTTGGAGTGATGTTAAATGTAAAATGTAAAATGTAGGCAAGCAAGCCGCATGGTGCATTTAACATTTGACATTTAACATGATCTATTATTATGGCTAATCTGAAAGGTCTGGCGAAGGATACTGCGATTTATGGCATGAGCAGTATCGTGGGCAGGTTCCTGAACTACCTGCTTGTGCCGCTTTACACCAACTGCATGCCAAAGGAATCGGGTGATTATGGTGTGAGCGTCAATATCTATGCCTATACAGCATTGGCATTGGTGTTTCTTACCTTTGGTATGGAAACGACCCTGTTCCGTTTTGCCAACAAAGAGGATGAGCAACCTGATACTGTGTTCTCTACAGCAATAACGGTGGTGGGTGTGCTGTCGGCTATCTTCTTGGCTGTTGTCTTTGGCTTCATCACACCCATTAGCGATGCGTTGGGCTATGCCGACCACCATGAGTACCTGTTGATGATGGCGACTGTTGTGGTGCTCGATGCCATTCAGGCGATGCCGTTCAGTTATTTGCGGTTCCAGAAACGCCCCATCAAGTTTGCATCGCTCAAGATGTTGTTCATCTTCTTCAACATCTTGCTTAATATTCTCTATTTTGGCGTCTTGGGCAAGACAGAGGTGTTCTATGTCTTCTGCATCAACCTTTGGTGTACAGGCGCTATCACCTTCTTCTTTGTTCCAGATTTCTTCAAGGTGAAGTGGCAGTTTGACTTCTCTTTGTTGAAGCGTATGTTGGGTTATTCTTGGCCTATCTTGGTATTGGGTATCGCAGGTGTGCTCAACCAGACTGTCGATAAGATCATCTTCCCCTTGGTTTGCAGCGAGGCGGATGCCAAGGCGCAGTTGGGTGAATATGGTGCCTGTGTGAAGATTGCGATGATTATGGCGATGATTACCCAGGCATTCCGTTATGCTTACGAACCTATCGTATTCTCCAAGGCAAAGGATAGGGACAGTAAGGAATACTATGCTCAGGCGATGAAGTATTTCATCATCTTCACACTCTTGGCTTTCTTGGGTGTGATGGGTTATATGGACATTCTCAAGTACATTATTGGTGAGGAGTATCGTGATGGACTCATCACAGTGCCGATTGTGATGGCCGCAGAAATCATGATGGGCATCTACTTCAACCTCTCGTTCTGGTACAAGTTGATCGACAAGACCATTTGGGGTGCTTGGTTCTCCTTAACGGGTTGTATTGTGTTGGTGGCTGTCAACGTCATTTTCATTCCTAAGTACGGTTATATGGCGTGTGCTTGGGGAGGTGTGGCTGGTTATGCTACTTCTATGTTCCTCAGTTACTTTGTGGGACAGCGCCTCAATCCTATCCAGTACGACCTCAAGAGTATCTTCCGCTATATCTTCTTGGCACTCATCCTCTTTGTGGCGATGACTTTCCTGCCCGACACTTGGCCTTCATGGCTTCGCATCATCCTCAACACCATTCTCATCTTCCTTTTCCTCTGCGAACTGATCCGCAAGGATCTACCTTTGCATAGCCTCCCTGTCATTGGCAAGAAGTTCAAAGCAAAAAGGAGTATATGATGCTTTGCACCTGCGCCACATTCTGTGGCTGGGAAAAACATGTTTTTCCAAACCGCCTTGGCGATGAAGGAGCAAAAAAAGATACAGCTACTATTGTTTCATAAAACTAACTAAACAATGAAAAAGATTTTATTATGTTTGTTGTCTGTCCTGTGTCTCTCGGCCCGTGCTGACGAGGGCATGTGGGTGATGGGCAACATCTCGGAGAAGACCGATTCGGTGCTCCGCAGTATGGGTTTGGAACTGACACCC
>JBGUMY010000242.1:0-12037 GCA_045117095.1 Bacteroidaceae bacterium
ACGCCTCCGTCATGAACATATACGCCTGTGCGCGGTAGAAGTCAATGTAGCCGGGGCGCAGGTGCTCGGGCGGCTCACGGTAAGTGCCGTCATGGTACTCGTCGGGATGCTGCTCGAAATCGGCCATGAGGTCGAGCATCTGTTGGGCAGCTGCAGGGATGTCGCCGTAGCGCTCCATGTTCTTCAACACATTCACCTTGCGCTTCAGGGCAATGATGGTGGCATCCAACTCATTGAACTTGCGCTTGCTGCTGAGCAGGCTGAGCACGCTGTCAATCTTCGCCAATCCCTCATCCGCACGACCGATGCCCGAAAGCATCAGCCCGATTTCTGCCTCGGTGCGCAGAGCCTCCGTCTCATCGCCGTTCTGACGGCAGAGGTCAATCAGCTGCGCCGACCAGTGGATGGTCAGCTCGTCGTCGCGGTGCTGGCGGCAGGCGTTGATGAGCATCTCTCATACGTCTTGACGGTAAGCCAAGTCCTTGTGGGCTGCGTCAGTTGTCATCAGCCGCTCGCCGATGATAATGGCCGAGTCGAGCCACATCCCTTCCAATGTCTGCGCATAGACCTTCGCCCGCAGATAGTCGCAGCGGTAGTCGGGCAGCGGCCCGCTCCATTGCAGCGAGGCTCCCGTCGTGTCGATGACCGACAGGTCGCCCATCCGCAATTTTTCAATCATCATCAGCGCACTGTCCGGGCTACTGATGGCCTTCTCCAGCACCCGCTCATTGATGGCCCGCACCTCCTCATGCGTCAGCCCCTTCTCGCCCGTTCCCCGTCCGCAGCCGACGATGGCCAACACGGCAACTATACCTATTATATATATGTACCTAAGAATCCTCATATCCATATACTCATCTGAAAGAGGGCTTCAGCTCTGGCCATCCGTCGGATGTCCAGGAAATGGGACGCTGGATGAGCAGGGCTGCACCGTTTTGGGTGGCACTATAGCCGTGACAGATGAAAATGTCCTCGCCATCGAAAGTATAGGCAGCGCAATGACCAGCAGCCTCCCATTCCTTCTTGTCACCCTCCAAAAAGAGCGTGCCGCCACCATTCACCATGTCCTTGCCGGTGCGGTCGAGATAAGGGCCAGCCACATTCTTGCTGCGACCCACCGCCACACGATAGTTGCTCTTGGCACCGCGGCAGCAGTAGTCCCACGAAACGAAGAGGTAGTAGTAGCCACCATGTTTGAAGATGAAAGGAGCCTCGATGGCATTCGTACCCGCAAAGCGTGAGGTAGGGTTCTCCTCCGTAGGCTTGTAGTTGGGGTCGTAACGGCGGGCAATGGTGCGAGGCTTCTCACCACGGGCTATATGCATGGTCGTGTCGAGACGAGCCAGTTGGATGCCATCCCAGAACGATCCCCAGACGAGCCACGGCTGGTCGTTGTCGTCGATGACGAAATTGGGGTCGATAGCATTCCAGTTGTCACGTTTCTCACGCGAGGTCACGATGCACCCCTCGTCCTTCCACATGTTGGCACCCAGCGAACGGCTGCTGAGCAGACCGATGGCCGACCCGTTCTTGCCGAAGGTGGAACAGCTGTAAGCCATCCACCACCGACCGTGCCACTGAATCACATCGGGTGCCCACACATGACTGCTGAAACCAGGCACAGAGTCCGTCGCCCAACCAGGAATGACAGTCATCACAGGCTGGCGCGACATCGTCCAAGTCTTGCGGTCAGGCGAGATCATCTGCTGAATGCCCATCCCCGTGGCATAAATGTAATACGTGTCACCCTCCTTGGCCATCACGGGGTCATGAACCATCGGAGTCTCTGTCGTGAATGCTTCACGTTGAAAATTGCGTCGAGGCCCCTGTGCGGCGGCCGTCTGACAAATGGCCACAAGTGCCATCGTAATCAAAATAGTCTTCATAAAAAATAGCATAAAAAAGTTATAATTCATGCCAACAGCCATATCGGTATGATAGTCGTTTCATCAATCGTGGTTTGTTTTGTGTTTCAATCATGTATGTTTCGTTTCACTTCTTCTCGACAAATCCGTCCATGATGGCGGTGGGGGTACCCTTGCTGTCGAATGCGCCCAACTTATATCCGCCTGGGCGACATTGGGGTTCCCAATAGAACACGCCACGGCAATGTCCTCCTGTTTCGTTGCGAGCCTCACGGATGACACGTGCCAACTGGCGCTTTCCCTCTACCATAATCTCAGGATGCTGCTCGTTCACCTCATAGCCCGTCTCCACAATCATCACATCGCAACCGTACTTCTCACTGACGTGACGGATGTTCTTGATGCAGTCGGTGATGATGTCATCGGCCTTCAACTCAGGATGCCCCTCCATCGCCCAATAGGGATAGAGCGACATGCCCACCATGTCGAACTTGCCACCATACTTCAGCACGATATCCAAGTTCCAGTCGTAGATGTCCTGCCGATGCCCACGATCCAAATGAACAATGACGATGGCACGGGGGAAGACCTCCTTCACGGCATCGTAGCCCGCACGGATGAAACCTGCGTACTGCTCCGGCTCGGTCTTGATGTGACCCATCGAGTGGGTGATGGTGGTGTGGCCTTGCTCATCCTTCACCTCCCAGCCCTGCTCATTGGTCTTCACGCTCCAAAGCATGCCATTGGTGGTTTCGTTGCCCACCTGCACCCAACGGGGCTCGATGCCGTTTTCCTTCAGCAACGACAACACCTCGATGGTATGGTTGCGCAGATCCTGCTTCATCTCTTCGAACGAATGTCCTAACCATGCCTTGGGGATGGGCTGTTTGCCTGGGTCAGCCCACCAGTCGCTATAGTGGAAGTCCACCATCAAGTCCATGCCCAAAGCTTTCACCCGTTTCGCCATCGCCAACAGTTCGTTCTTGTCGCACGACCCGCCACGGGGATTCACCCAGACGCGCATACGGATGGCAGACATCTGGTAGTCATTCTTCAGGAGTTCCAGACACTCACGTTCATTGCCTCGGACATCATAGAACTTCTGGCCTTGCTGCTCCTGACCTGTGAGGAAGCCCACATCGGCTCCCTTCACAAAGTCCTTGTCAGTTGCTTGTGCGCTCGCCAGCATGGTCTGCAAGAACAGACATGCCGCAATCATCAGTCTTGTCTTCATATTCGATGACAGGGATGCTCGTCAGTCCAACGGAATCTCAGGGTGCTGCACGGCCAGGGGCAAATCCTTCTGCGAGAGGTAGAACATGTAAAGGATGACGGGCTTCGTGCCTCGGTTCTCACCGTGATGGATGGTGTTCACCATCTCTACGACGGCCTCGCCCTCATGCACCACCTTCTCCTTACCGTCCTGCCCAATGATGGTCAGTTCACCTTGCACCAATATGCCGTAATTCATCACGGGATGGTGGTGCCAGCCCAGTTTCTGACCAACGGGGAACTCGTATTTCACAGCCACCAATTCGGGACGTCCTTGCAGGTAGTCGGGCAGTTCCACGCCGTCCCAACTCTGCGAGGTGCGTATCAATTCTTCACTTTTCACCACTGGGGCGGGCTTGTCCTCTTGAGCGTTCGCCTTTTCGCAAGAGGTCAGAGAATAAGTGACTGTCATTACACCGCATAGGAGGGTGGCGGCGAGCACCCATGGAATCATTTTTTTCATGATCTTGTGGTTTTTAACGTGAATCCGGCATAAGAAGCCAATCGTTTATTGCAGCGCCGACAGCGCAACTTCTTATGCCGAATTCATCTATAGTTAATTTACTCCATTACTTCGTGCCACCGCCCAAAGCGACATAGAGGGCGATGACGGCCTCAGCTGCCTTGTACATATTCATGGCCGAACTGAGTTGTGCATCAAGCAGAGACTCCTGAGCCCTCAGCACTTCGATATAGCTGGCCTTACCATTATCCATCAGCTCATGGGTACCCGTGTATGCCTCATGGAGCACCTGCACCTGACGCTGGTAGTAGGTATGTTTCTCGCGGGCGGTCATGCAGTCAGTCATGGCCTCGTTCACCTCATTTCCGGCATTGATGACCGTCTGCACGTATTTCTTCTGCAAGTCTTCCTCCGTGAGTTGAGCAATCTTCTTGTTGGCAATCAGCTTGCCACGTGCAAAGATCGGCTGTGTGAGCGAACCAATGGCAGAGAGCAGTATCTTGCCAGGATCGGCGATGACACCACCACCCGAGTTGGTCCATCCGACAGAGCCGCTGAGATTGAGGCTGGGATAGAAGGCCGAACGTGCTGCCGCCGTGTTGTAAAATGCCTCCTCCATAGCGTGGTTGGCCATGCGGATGTCAGGGCGGTTCTCCAACATCTGGGCTGGTATGCCAATCTTCAGGTACTTGGTGTCGAACGCGCGTTCTTCGGCATCACCCATCGCCTCGGCATGATGCAGGATGGAGCTGCCCCACTTCTGGCGGTCGATGTGCTGTGGACTGATGGCCAGCAGCTTGCAGATGGAGTTCTCGACAGAACGGATGTTGCGGCGGGTATCGACAATCTGCGTCTTCACGCTCAGGTAAGAAGCCTCCATCTGGTTGACAGCGGTGCTATAGGCCTTACCGTTCTCCCATAATGCCTGCTCGGTATCGAGTGACTTGTTCCACAAGCTATCGGTCTGCATGAGGATTTCCAGCTGGCGGTCGAGCACCTGCAGCATCAAATACTGCTGAGCCGTGGCGGAGATGAGGTTGGAGCGTATGGCCTCCTGTTGCATCTGAGCCTGCAAGAGCACGGCCTTTGCCGCACGCTTCTTGTTGGTGATGGAGCCAAACACGTCAATGTCCATCGACAGTTGCAGGGGCAGGTTGTAACTTTTCGTCCAAGGGTTGTCATCGAACTTGGCGAGCGTGCCTTGTGGCGAGAAGTACAGCGACGGCAGGTAAGCCATCTTGGCAGCCTTCAACGAGGCCTCGCTCTTCTCCACGGCAATGCGTGCGGAGTTGAGGTCGGTATTGTTGGCCAACACCTGCTCAATCAGTTGCTGGAGCAGCGGGTCGGTGAAAAACTCGCGCCAAGACATCTGAGCGATGGTCGTTTCGCCAGAGGCCGCCCTGACGCTCTCGTCGGAGCCAAAGGCATCAGCAGGTGTAGGTGTGTTCTGCTCGAACTTGCTATAGATGCCGCAGCCCGTGAGCATCAAACCCACGGCTGCGACTGCTATGATATTTTTACATTTCATAAGTCACAATTCATATTTACTTTTCACTTTTCACTTCAGAAGCACCCTGAAACTTCTCGTGCAGTTTCTGGAACACGATGAAGAAGGCTGGAACGACGAAGAGTAGGGCAATGGTGCCGATGGTCATACCGCCAATCACACCCAGCGCGAGGGAACGGTTGCCGTTGGCGCCAGCACCGCCTTCGATGACGAGCGGAATCATACCCACGATCATCGTGACAACGGTCATCAGGATGGGGCGCAGACGCTCCTTACAAGCCTCGAAGGCGGCATCCACGATACTCAACCCCTGGGCACGACGTTCCGACGCGAACTCCGTAATCAGGATGGCCGTCTTCGCCAACAGACCGATCAGCATGATGACACCCGTCTGCAAGTAGATGTTGTTGTCCATGCCAGGTATTTGATAACTATAGCCGATGTATGCAAACACAAAGGCACCCATCAGTCCGAAGGGCACAGAGAGCAGCACCGCCCACGGCGTGAACCACGAGTTGTAGAGTGATGCCAGGATGAGGTAGATCAGGATGGCGCAGATGACGTAGATGAGGGCGGTGGCATTCGAGCCAGAAGCCTCCTCCAACTCACGCGACATACCGCTGTACTCGTAGGTGGCCGTGTTGGGCATCTCCTCCTTGAACACCTCGGCAATGACCTTGTGGACATCACCCTCGGTGTAACCACCACCAGGACTCACGTAGCAGGTGATGCTCTGGAACAGGTTGAAGTGCTCGATATTGGCAGGACCGACAATCTCCTTCAGCGTGACGAACTCAGAGATGGGCGCCATCTTGCCGCCACTCACCTGCACGAAGATGTTTTGCAACGACTGCGGGTCGAGACGGTATTCAGGCGACGAAGCGGCCATGATGCGGTACACCTTACCAAACTGATTGAAGTTACCGATGTACGCACCACCGCAGAAAGTACCCAACGTATTGAGCACGTCAGCTGGTGACACACCGGCACGGTCGCACTGGGCAGGATCCACATCCACCTGATATTTCGGGAAGCGCTCCGAGTACGTGGACATGGCCGAGGCAATCTCCGGACGCTCCATCAACTTGGCGAGGAATTGCTCGGTCTGCTTGGCAAACACCGACAGGTTGCCATCGGTGGGGTCTTCGACCACCAGCGTGATGTCGTTACTGGTACCATAACCCGGAATCTGCGGCATCTGGAACGGCAGCACCCGCACGTTCTTGATGTCTTGGCAGTCGAAGTAGAAGCGATACTTGACAAGTTCGATATAATGGTTCATTCCCGGACGGTCATCCCAGTTCTTCAGTCGCACCACCATCGTGGCGTAGTTGGAACCCGCACCCGAGTACATACCATAACCGCAGCACACAGCGAAGCTCTCCAGTTCAGGAATATTCTTCACCTTCGCCTCCACCTGTCTCACCATCTCACGCGTCTGCTTCAGCGTCGTACCTTCCGGACATTGCAGTTCCACCAGCAGCACGCCCTGGTCTTCCTGTGGCACGAGGCCAGAGGGCAGGTTCTTCATGAAGAACACCAGCAGGATGGCGGCCACCACCAACAGGCTCCATGCCAGGATGGGTCGCTTGATGAACTTCTGGACACTCTTGCTGTATTTGTTGAAGATGGCGTTATAGCTCACCGTATAGGCCTTCTTGGTGTAATACGTCAGACCCTTGCCCTCCTGCTTGCCTTCGGTCATGCGCATCATGATGGCGCAGAGGGCAGGACAGAGCGTCAGGGCTGATATGCACGACAGACCGACGGACGAGGCGATGGTGACACCAAACTGGGTGAAGAACGTGCCCGACGTGCCCGGCATGAACATCACGGGGACGAACACGGCCATGAATACCAAGGTACACGACACAACAGCCACAGACACCTCGCTCATGGCCTGACGGGTGGCCTCACGGGCATCGCTGATACCATTCTCCATCTTCGCCATCACGGCCTCCACCACCACGATGGCATCGTCCACCACCGTACCGATGGCCAGCACGAGGGCAAACAGCGTCAGGATGTTGAGCGAGAAGCCTGCCATCGACACGATGGCGAACGTGCCCAACAGCGACACGATGATCGAGATGGAGGGGATGATGGTGGCCTTGAAGTTCTGCAAGAAGAAGAACACCACGAGCACCACGAGGATGATGGCGATGACCAGCGTCTCGACCACGTTGTGGATGGCTGCGAAGAGGAAGTCATCACTGGTCATCAGGGTCACGAACTCCAGTCCGGCAGGCATCGATGCCTTCAATTCCTCAAACGTCTTGTTGATGCGGGCATTCACCTGGGTGGCGTTGGCACCGGGTGCGGCAAACACCATAAAGAGGGCGCCCGGACGGTCTTGGATGTTCGAGGTGAAGTTATAGCTCATGGCACCGATCTTCACCTCGGCCACATCGTTCAGGTGCAAGATACCGCCGCCGCTGGTGCGCAACACGATGTCGTTGAACTCCTCCACGCTCTTCAACGTACCCTTGTACTGCATCGAGTACTGGTAAGAGTTCTCTGACAGTTCGCCCAACGTACCCACAGCCGCCACGAAGCTCTGTCCGCCGATGGCTGCAAAAACCTCCTCGGGGGTCAAGCCATACTGAGCCATCACATCGGGTTTCAGCCAGATGCGCAAGGCGTAGGTGTTGCCAAGGCTCTGCACGTTACCCACACCCGTGATACGCATCAGACGCGGTTTGATGTTGATGTCGACATAGTTCGACACGAAGTCCTCGTCGTACTTGCCATCGGCACTCTTCACGGCGAAGATCTGCAAGATGTTGTTCTGACGTTTCTCCACCTTCACACCCACCTTGTTCACGTCGGCAGGCAACAGCGCCTGGGCACGGGTCACACGGTTCTGCACGTTCACCGCCGCCATGTCAGGATCTGTGCCCTGCTTGAAATAGACATTGATCTCCACCTCACCGTTCGACGAAGCCTTCGAGGTCATGTAGGTCATGTCCGTCACACCGTTCACCGCCTCCTCCAGCGGCTGGATCACCGACTTCATCACCGTGTTCTCGTCGGCACCCGTGTAGCTCGTGCTGATATTCACCGTAGGCGGCGCAATGTCAGGATATTGTTCCACTGGCAGCGTGCTCATCGAGATATAGCCCACCAGCGCTATCACAATCGAGATGGCACATGCCATCACGTATTTATTGATAAAGATATTGTTTTTCATGCGGAAGCCAATTTATCACTATTCACTTTCACTTTTTCACTTTTCACTTTTCACTTTTTCACTTTTCACTTTTCCCTGCCTCCGGCACCAGCACCTTCTGACCCTCCATCACATTGTTGGCACCCGTGGTCACGATGCGGTCGCCCACCTTCAGTCCACTCGTCACGATGAAGTCCTTACCGTTACCCGTATCTTCTGTCGTCACGTCAACAGCGGTGGCCGTACTGTCGGCCTGCACTTTATAGACCAGCGACTTGTCCTGAAGGCGTACCACGGCATTCTGAGGAATGACAATCACATCCTTCTCAGCGAAGTTCATCACGACCGTACCCTGTATGCCCGAATAGAGATGGCCGTCGGGGTTGGGGAACGACACCTTGGCGGTCAACGAACCCGTAGCGGCATTCACGACACCCGTCAGGCTGGCAACACGACCCTTGTGGGGATATTCCGTACCATTTTTCATGACAAACGTTGCTGGGGGCAATTTGGCAAGGTGTTTCTCCACATCAGATGCCTTTACACCCTCCTTCACCATGGCCTCGATAATAGCCTCCGTGATGGAAATCTCGGCGTACATCGATGTATTGCCACTCAAAATGGTCAGCTGTGTCATAGGCGAAACTTGGTCACCGGCACGCACGGGAATCTCACCAATCACGCCGGAGACGGACGCCGTGATGGTGCAGAAACCGAGGTTCACCTTCGCACGGTTCACCGCCGCCTGCGCCTGAGCCACCGCAGCCTGCGCCTGCTTGTACGAGTTCTCCGAGTTGTTGAGCATATAGCTGCTCACAATCTTCTTGTCAAACAGATTCTTGTTCGACTCATACTCCAACTTGGCAGAGTTCTCCTGAGCCAAGGCAGCCTGCAAGTTGGCCTGTGCAGCCTCCAACTCCAACTGGGCATTGCGCGAGTCGATGATGAAGAGCGTCTGCCCCTGCCTCACCTGCTGACCCTCCGTCACGCAAATATTGGTCAACTGGCCACTCACTTGTGGCGTCACCGTCACGTCGTTCTGACCTTTCATCCTGGCACTGAACTTATAAGGCAGCTCAATGTCCGAATTCTTCACTGTCATTGTCTCGAACGACGACGGTATCTCCTTGGGCATATCTACGCCACACGACACCAGCCCGGCAGCTACGACGCCGAGCATCAAAGTCCATTTCATTGATTTCATTCTCATGTCTTTTATCGTTGTATTTAATTTTTAAGTTTAAGATTTCCGTCCAAAGGTAAGCAAAATTCCCCAAATAACACCAACCCGAACACGAAAAGCATTCATGTTTAGCATATTTTGAAACAATTTTTGCGTATTTTGACAATCAGACCGCAGAATTGTTGATCCGCAGAAAGACTGATCATGCTTTATAAACTTCTTCTCCGTCAACAATAGTAGCCACGATATTAGCCTGTGCCACCTTCTCGATGTCATCGTGCAGGAAATCACAATCAAACACCGTCATATTGGCAATCTTGCCGAACTCGATGGAGCCCAAACGATGCTCCTGATGGAACTGACGAGCCACATTGATAGTCATGGCACGCAGCGACTGTTCGCGGGTGATAGTCTCCTTGAGATTACGCGGTGAATCGCCCAACATCATAGCGGAAGGATAGCAACGCTTCTCCGCAGTATAAATGCTGAGTTTGATATCCATCATCGGTGAAACGGGAAAGTCAGAGTGGAACACCACGTTGGCACCTGCATCATAGAAAGACTTGATGGGATATGCCTGATCTGCCAGTTCCTTACCGACGTATGCTATTTCCTGCTCATAAATGCCGGGGCCAGCAGTTGCCCACAGTGGCGGAACTGCAGGAACTGAGCCTGTTGCCCCCATACGCTGTACATCCTCGTCGGTCACGAAGTGCAGATGTGCCAGCACGTTGCGCTGGTCAAGGTCGCCAGTAATTTTCTCTGCGTCCTCGATACAGCCCAGCATGTAGTGGGTAGCACCGCCGCCCTCGGAATGGACGTGTACGGACATGCCCTCCTTATCGGCCTCAACAATCAGCCCCACCATCTTGTCGTGGTCGTTGAAGCGCTCCACGCCGTGATAGCCTGGCTGGTCGAGGTAGTCCTGATTCTGCCAACCTGTATGCGCCTCGGTCACTCCGTCGAGGAAGGCCTTGATGCCGATAATCTGGAAGTATTCTCCGTTCAGTTCTGCACGTTTGGCAACGACACTGGCAACTTGCGCTTTGGGGTCTGCGACATTGTCGGGAGTCAGCGAATAAGCGTATGTGCGCAGCTTCAGCTTACCTTCCTTCTCCAGTTCATGGTATGCCTGAGGCGAATCTTTATAGAATATCTCCGCGCCGGCATCACCGACAGCGGTATAACCACTGCTGAGGGCGAAATCCTGCCAGGCGAGCAGATAGTTCTTGCCATCTTCTAATGTAATGGGAAGCTTCGACATGATTTCCATCACCGGATTTTCACAGATGTATCCGTCCGGCTCACCATTCTCGTCAACGTGTACCAAGTCATAGCCCATCTTCTTTGCGTATGCCGCATCGATACCCGCCCACTCCAAGGCCTTGGTGTTGAGCAGCATGGAATGTCCTCCGCCGGTCTGCATGATGAGCGGCTTGTCAGCGCATAATTCATCGAGATAAGCCTTGGTGACGTGTTCCTCATTTTCCACCCAGCCAGCAGCTAAGTAGAAGTTACGCTGCGGGTTCTTCGCAATGAATTCCTTGATAATCCGACTATACCTTGCATAGTCGGTAGTCAGTCCTCCCTCCATCAGGTTTGCCTGTCCGATGAAACGGTCACCTGCGAAGTGGCCGTGACAGTGGGATTCCATAAAGCCCGGATAGATAAAGTTGTCACCATAGTCCAGCACCTGTGCATCGCCACTGGCAAGTTTCTTCACTTCTTCTGCGCTGCCGATATAGGCAAACACGCCGTTCTTCACTAATGCAGCCTTGGCAAAGGGCTTCTTATCATCCATTGTGATGATGTTGCCGAGAATAACCACTTGTTTCATATTGGTAAGATATTGGTAAGATATTAGTAAAAGTTTTTAACCATTCCCCGGTTGTTCTTCATCATGAGCACTCATGTTCTTGATAAACAGATTGACAAGATGCTTCGTGATAAAGGTTTTCCTGACGGCATGGCGCACCCTGTCTGCTAATGAGTTCGTGTCGCCAGATGGCTTAGCCGCCTCTGCTTCTGCCACTTGCTGCTCGCGCTGGTCGATCTTAGTGCGCATGCTCGTCGGAACGTGCTTATAAAGGAACGTATAACATGGCCCGGCAGCCTTCATAATATAAGGCGTGAGGAAGGTGGTCACCACACTGGATGCCACGATGATAGGATAGACGATAGGATTGAGAACACCCAAACTGGTACCCAGCCCAGCGATGATGAACGAGAACTCACCTATCTGTACAAACGAGAAGCTGGTAAGCATGGAGTCACGCATTGTCTGACCGCCCCACCAGCAACCCAAGGTGCCAAAGAGAATCATTCCGACGATAATTACCAGGCTGACCCAGAGGATGCTGTACCAATATTCCACCAATGAAGACGGATTGATCAGCATACCCACAGAGATGAAGAAGATAGCAGCAAAGACATTCTTCAGCGGTGTCATCAGTTTTTCGATACGATGCGACTCCATTGTCTCGGCAAGGATAGATCCCATTACGAAAGCGCCGAGTGCACTGCTGAACCCTGCTTCCTCAGCCGTCAGTACCATGCCCAAGCACAGACCCAAGGCGAG
>JBGUMY010000243.1:0-1855 GCA_045117095.1 Bacteroidaceae bacterium
ATGCCCACATAAGTCACGAACCACCGTACAACCATTGCGATGAGCATGTTTCGTGATGGCAGCCGCCGAATCGCCCACAAACGTATAAGGCTTACAAGCCTCGGCACCAATCTCCATGCACTCCTTTGCCACCTGGACCAAACGTTCCCGTTCGGGGGTTGTCTTGCCAATGATGAACATACGGCTGGCATCGGCAAAGTAGCCATCCAGAATTGTTGTGCAATCTACATTGATGATGTCACCCTCCTCCAGGATGTCCTCCTCATTAGGAATGCCATGACACACAACCTCATTGATGCTTGTGCAGCAACTCTTGGGGAAACCCTCATAGTTGAGCGGCGCAGGAATGCCGCCATGCTGCGTGGTGAAATCATACACCAATTTATCAATTTCCAGCGTACTCATACCCTCACGAATTTTCTCCTGCACCAAATCGAGTACCCCCGTATTCAGCACACCCGCCCTACGGATGCCTTCTATTTGTTCAGGCGTTTTGATGAGTTCACGCTTAGGCACCAAATGCCCTTTGTTCTGAAAGTACAGAATACGCTTGTCCATCTCTGTCAGCGGCTGACCGCTCTTCACACACCAGTTTCTTGGATTTTTCTTCAACAGTCCCATTTTCTTCTTAAAAACTCATTTTCACTGCAAAGTTACAACCTTTTTCCCATACAATAGGAAAAAACGCCGTATTATTAAATTATTTTCAGGATTCGTTTGCCCAAATCACTTTCTTTTACGAATTTTGCAGCCAGAAATACCAAAACAGACAAGATTGATGAAAACAATGACAATTACTGCCATCACCGTACTTGCACTGCTGATGACAGGATGTAAAGAAGAGAAAAAAGAGCCCGTTCAGGAGCGTGTCATCGAAACCACCGACCCCAAGACAGGCATTATCACATTGCGCAGCTATAACATTGATGACACTATCACCATCAATGGCAAGCTCTATAACTACTCGTGCCGCTTCGAGCCTGTCGACACGATGCCTGTGCTCATCAACTCTCAGGGATTGGAGTACCACGAGAGCCGCATCAGCATCAGCATCACACAAGGCGACAGCCAACTGTTCAGTAAAACCTACTACAAGAAAGACTTCAAGGAATGGGTTCCTGCAGGCTTCCTTAAAACTTCCACGATGGTAGGAGTGAACTACAATTACATGAAGCGTGATTCTGACCGCTCTGCTCTCTATTTCATACTTACCGTGGGCGACCCTGATGAGACCTCTGACAACATGGCCATCTCGCTCGAACTGAAAGTCGCACCTGACGGCAGTCACACTATCAAGAAAGCTGAGAACCTCGAAACTGAGCCTCTCCGTCCTGGGCTTAATGTCGATCCCAGCGAAGATGCTGTTTAGAACAGAAGTTGTATCGTTTGACGGATATTTTTCTTTGCCGTTTCAGGCTTCATGGCTTCCTCCAACGGCAAATCATGAGGATTGATGCACTTCACACATGTGAAACCTGCATTCAATAATTGTTGCTTGTCCCTGACGCGACCCGCTATCAGGTAAACAGGAACATGGTGGTTTTGTGTTCTCTGAAGAATGCCCCAAGGCAATTTGCCCATCAGAGTCTGACGGTCTGCAGAACCTTCGCCTGTAATGACGAAGTCTGTCTCTTTCAGCAATGTGTCGAAATGGATGGCATCCAAAAGGAGGTCGATCCCTGAACGGCATTCAGCTTTCATATATTGTAGGAATGCATAGCCCAATCCCCCTGCAGCTCCAGCCCCATGTTGTTCTTGATGATCATAGCCAAAGTGCAAGGCTGACTCCTCTGCAAAACGCTTGGCACGAGCATCAAGACCACGAACCATCTCAGGGGTGGCACCTTTCTGAGGT
>JBGUMY010000244.1:0-6450 GCA_045117095.1 Bacteroidaceae bacterium
CATCTGTGGGTGTAACTCCTTGATGCGGTGACCGATGGCATTAATAAGATGAGTCTTGCCGCAGCCCGAAGGACCATAGACAAAGAGCGGGTTGAAGGTCTTGGCTGGCTTCAGTGCGATAGATTCACCAACTGAACGTGCCAAACGGTTGCTGTCTCCTTCGATATAATTTTCGAAACGATAGTGGGGATTCAGCTGAGAATCGAGATCCTGCACCTGTGGAGCTGTGACAACATCGGGGGACTTCCGTGCATCTTCACGGGGAGAGCCATTGGTAACTGTTGTCGTGATTTCAGTCTTTTCCCTCACCTCACCACCACGTTTGGTGTTCACCACCTTTACATTATAATATAATGCTTGGATGCTGCTATGACCAAATACGCGCTTGAACGTGGAAACCATCAATGGAAGGAAATTCTCTTCCAGGTAGTTCTTAACAAAATCACTGGGTACATCCAACACCAATTTGCCATTCTCGAACTTGTTCAGTTCGACGAAGGCAAACGAGGCCTTGAATTGCTCTGGGGTGACATTGTCTCGAAAGATTTCGAGGCATTTCTCCCACAGAAGTTTTGGATTTTGTTCTGTTTCTACCATATTAATTTTGATGATTCTCGTTGGTGAGTCTCATGTGACTTGTCATTTAACGAGTGCAAAGTTCGTCATTTTTTTTGACTTGGCAAAATTTCTTTTTTCGCCTGTTTTCTCTCTGCCTCTTAAAATTGCTTCATTTCAACCTTTTACGTTTATTAAGTTCTTAGGGGGCTTGATTTATATTGCTCTTTTCTTTCGTTCTGAAAATGAGAGAATTATTAGAATGTTTCACGTGTGAAACAATTGCCTGCTTTTCATTCTTCAGATGTCTTAATTCGCTGTTTTAGACATCTTTCCTTTTGTTCTGAAAAAGTTTTTCTAAAAGGATTTCTTTTTTGAACAAAATTTAAATAGTGCAAATTCTTTACCTTTTTAGAACCTATTTAGCCTTGTCTTTTCTGCCAAAGAGTGAGAAATGAACATATCGTTTAGGGTGCATTCTCAGGTCTTCGAGCAATCGTGAAGAATTCATCATTGTGGAGTCAAGATGCAGGGCAATGGAATTATCGCTCATCAGCATGCCGAGAGAATTATCTTTGCTGCTCATGGCGGTGTTGATACGGAAGGTCATATCCTGCACATTGCTCAGCGTGGCATCAGCCTTTTGTGCCATGCCCAACATGTCAATCTGATTCAGATTATTGGTTGTGGTCTCCAAATTATCGCAAATGTTGTTGGTCTTTGCCATCAGTTGTGGCACATCCTTACCCAGCAGTCCATTGATTTGTCGAGTTGTCTGTTTGAGGTCTTCAGAGATGATGGCCATGTTGTGCATTGATGTAGTGATGGAAGGGTCGTTGGCACGAGCGTTGAGTGCTGTCAAGATGGAATCCACCTTGGGCAATAAGGCCTGCACTTGTGGCATCAAATTGCCGGCTTCCGTCATTAAATCCACCAATGGGTCACCCTTGATGGTGTCGCCTGGTTGGAGGTTTGCTGTAGGATTAGGACCCAGTCTCAGATTCATCATGGCGCTGCCCAGCATCTCTTTGGTCATATAGACAGTAGTGCCCTGTGGAATCTTGAAATTGGGGTTGATGGTGATTTCTACAGTCAGGTTTTGACGTTCGGGGTTGAAATTGATAGCTTTCACGGTACCCACTTTCAGACCATTGGCACGTACGTCAGAGGCAGTAGGCATACCTTGCACATCTTTGATTTCTACGAAATAAGAGACCTCATCATTGAAAAGTTTTAGACCCTTCAGGAAGATGATGCCCACATAGACAATGATGGCGGATAGTATGGCCACTGCTGCAATTTTGATTTCCTTGCTGATTTTCATATGTGTAGAATTAATGAATGTTATTCTTTGAATGTCACGATAAATGCCTCTGGGAACTTGTTCAAGATGGATTTACGGATTTTCTTGGCTTCCTCCATTGTGGTGGCAGACCCGTAAGTGTAAGTGTAACGTCCACCCTTCTGATGCATTTCACATTGCAGTCCCTTGAACTGTTTATCGTTGCTCTTCAGTTTGACACTGCCAGACAATACCTGCACTTTGTACACCGTCTTATCAGTTTTAGCTGATGAAGACGGTGCTGTGGCAGGTGTGGTAACTTCAGTTGGCTGGGAGGGAGTCGTTTCAGCCGCTGTGGTTGGAGTTGTAGGGGTAGGCTTTTCCAGTTTCGACTCCACGCCTGTCTTCTGCGATGAATATCGGGCAATGGCATTGTAAATGCTTTTTGCCATTTTGGATTGTCCGTTCTTCGACATCAAGAAGGTCTCCTCATCTGGAGTGGAAATGAAACCCACCTCAAGCAGGGCGCTTGGCATGTACGTCTTGCGCAGTACAGCGAGGTTCGCCTGCCTCACGCCCATATCCTTTCTCCCACCTGTATGTACCATCTCCTCTTGAGCAATCTTGGCAAAAATCACGCTTTCCTTCATGTCGTGATCCTGCATCAGTTCGAACATAATGTCGCTTTCAGCCGAAGCGTTGTAGTTGTATTTCTTGGCAGCTTCACCTTCGAGGGCGATGACCGAGTTCTCCCGCTTCTCCACTTCGAGGTTTGTGCCAACTGATTTGAGACTCAACGTGTACGACTGCACCCCATATGCGTAGTGGCCGGCATCCTTGGGTAAGGCATTCACATGGATGGAGACAAACAAATCAGCTTTGGCCTTATTGGCAATCTCGGCACGTCGGCCCAATTCGATGAACACATCCGTAGAACGTGTGTAAATCACTTGAATCTCAGGATGATTGTTCTTTAGGAGACGGCCAATTTCCATGGTGATATTATAAGCGATGTCCTTTTCACGGTTGCGGGGTGAAGAACCAATTGTACCAGGGTCTTTTCCTCCATGTCCAGCATCAAGCACCACCACAAACTTCCCACCATCCGTCATTGCTGAAACTGGGAGCGTACAAAAAAGTGTACATATATATATGATAATGTGTAAGAGCCTTCTCATATCAATTAAAAATTGTTGCAAATATACTCACGTTTCTTGACATACACAACTGTTTTCGCAAAAAAGCGGGAAGAATTCTTGGTGGAATCAAGAAAAGTGTGTGATTTAGCAAATCAATAAATCAACAAGAAGGTGACATTTGTCTGAATCATCAAAACAATGGCGTTAGAATGTTCCCAATCACGCCATTGTTTTGAATGCTCTCTTTTTTTACTTCTTCAATACATCTGCTACAATCTCAGCCATGCGTCGCGCTCCCTTTTCGTTGGGATGGATGCCATCGGACTGCACTTTCTCTTCTTCGTTGGCAAAGAGGGTGTGGAGATCGATGACTTGCAAACCGTATTGCTTGGCCACTTCCTGCTGGATAGGGATGATTTCGTTGGCGATGATGGTTTCATTGATGTCGAACGATGACTTGAAGGCAGGAATGGGGGTGCAGAGATAAATCTGTGGTTTGATAGGCTGTGTGACCTTCGCCTTCTTACCTTTTTTTGAAGCGTTTTGTGCCAAGGCAGGACAGAGTTGGGTAATCATCTGCTGCAGGTCTTGCTTGAACTCTGAGGCATACTTCCAGTTCTGAGGCTTGGAGTCGTTGGTGCCCAACTTGATAACAACAATGTCTGGATTGAAGGCCAAAGCGTCACGCCAAGCAGTTTCCTGCATGTAAGGTCTGTCGCCATGATTAAGTAAGGTGCGACCACTTACGCCGAAGTTTTTCACCCAATAATCCTTGCCAAGCAGTTGCTGGAGTTGGGCAGGATAGCCATTGACGGGTGCCATCTGGATGCCACTTCCATCGGTGATGCTGTTGCCGATACATGCCACACGGATGGCGTCCTGCTGAGGGGCCTGATGGGCATCGAGCCAGTTGCCAAATTCGGTGAGTAGTTGGTCGTGATACTTGAACCAAGGGCCACAGCCCCATCCATGACCACCTGTAGGATAGATATACATGGAACATTCGTTGCCTGCATTACGCATGGCTGAATAGTAAGCCACTCCGTTGGTCACAGGAGGTACGAGGTTGTCATCGCTCGACATGAAAATGACGGCAGGAGGAGTGAGGTGACGCTTCACGGCATTCTGGGTGGAGAAATCATGCACCAAGGCAGGATTCTTCTGATCTTCGCCCATGAAATTGCGGCATGAATAGACGTGCGACACACGCTCATCCATTGAGATGACAGGATAGAAGAGGATGGTGAAGTCTGGCCGTACCTCGTAGGGGGAATGGGTGGAGATGACAGAAGCTAAGTGTCCACCTGCCGAGAACCCCATGATGCCTACATCGTATGGATGAATGCCCCATACAGCGGCAGAATCACGCACGATACGGAATCCTTTCTCCACATCGCCCATTGGAATAGTGCGGTCGCCATTGGGCAAACGATAATTAACCACGTAATAAGCGAAGCCACGCTGATTGAGCCACTGAGACCATTGGGTGCCTTCATGGGTATTGGAGAGCACAGAATAGCCGCCACCAGGAATGCCTACAATCGCTCTTCCTGTGGGTTTTTCAGGCAGAAAAGCAACCATCTGCGCTTTGCCATCATCCGTAAGGTTGAGGGTGAACGTTCTTGAGGTTTGTGCCTGCAATGTCATCATGGCTGACGCACATAGCACAGCAGCCACGCAACACTTGAGATTTCTATTTGCCATCATGTTTTGATTGTGTTATGAATTTTCTTCTACATATTTATACATTGCGTCAAGGAGATCATTGTTGTCATCGCCCACTTCATTCCATGAGCGGATCTTCCACTGGTTGCCTTCCCAATCAAGGGTTAGTTTGGTGTACATCCATTGTTCGCCTGAGTGGAGTTCGAAGGTTGCCTCGGCGGTGTTGCCTGTCGTCAGTTCCACCTTGATGTTCTGAGGTGTAACTGGGACATCCATACCGTAAGTCCAGCGAATGTCCTCACGCTCAAAGCGTTTGTCAGAGGTCTTCTTGGTATTGATAACACGCACCTGACGTTGCACATCGTTGAACCCTTGGGTGCAGAACATGGCGTCGAGGTCGGTGTTGTTCTCCATGCCGTCTTTGCTGGGCGCATACGCCTTGCTGACTTCTGCATAGATTTTCTTGATTTGCTGGGCGACAGCATCTTCTGTCCATTGGTCGGCAGGAGCTACCTCCACGCCGTCTGCCTGCATACCAGATTCGTCAGCCGTGTTTGTTTCTGGAGCTTCAATGAGGGCGTTTGTCTCCACTGAATCAATGTTTTCGGTGATCTCGGGCTTGTTGCTGAAGTTGCAGCTGGTGGTCAGCATCAGCGATGCTGCCATGATGAGTAATGTCTGTTTCCTCATGTTCGTTTAGGACTATATATTATATATAATGTGTAGTGGATTCGAAAAAGGTCTGGATAACCTGAGGCTACCCAGACCTTTCTATCTTGATGTTTTGATTGTTTATTGTGCTGGTTCAGCCTTACCCTTGTTGGTGAGCTCGGCCAACTTCTTCTTTCCGTTGAAAGCGAATACCCAAACGAGGAAGCCTGCAATGACCAAGAGGATGATGCCAAGCACAGGACGGTAGAAGATCCATGCCAGTGCAATGACGATGAGTGAGTAAACAAGACCGATGATTGTGGAGATGATGCCCACGCCAAATGCGAAGATGCTGGAGAGGAATGGAACCACCTTGAGCAGCGTCTCTACGAAGGAGAAGAGGCTGCGGATACCTGAAATGACGAGGAGTGTACCGATGATGCGGAGAATCCAAGTCCACATGCTGTTGGCTTCGTTCTCTTCTTCGAAGATTTCATCAATGGTCTTCTTACCCATTCTGAGGGTTTGGAACTTCTTCTTGTTAGATGCTGTGAAAGGTTTGAAAGTGTTGCCTTCCACCTGAGAAACGATAGTCACCTTGGCAGGAACAGTCTTCTCGAAAGTGATGCGAACGTCACCAATCTCAGGAGCATTCATGCTGCGACCATAGTAAAGTACATTGCCCATCTGGTGAACATACTCAAGGTCAACCTTGTTGTCTTGGGCGATAGAGTCGGCAAGCACAGTCTTGGAACTGTCAGCCACTGCTGGCACAGATTCAGTCTGTGCTGTCTGAGTGGGCAGACCTTTTCTTACTGCATACGTGTCACCAATGCTCTTGTCCATAGATGCCAGCATTGCCTCGCTGATGTTGAGTTCAACAGCCTCTGTAGAGCTGATAGAGTGAATGAGAGACTCGTTCAGCACATAAGCACCGAAAGTCACTTTTTCAGCCCAAAGGTCTTGATCCTCAACCTGTGCCCAAGTGTAGTTCTTGCCTTGATACTCAGGATCTTTGAAATTACCGCTGTTGACAGGGCTGCTGACCCACTCCTGCGTGTAAGTGTAGGTAGTGGTGGTCACTTCCTTACCGCCGAGTTTATCTTCTTTCTCTTCCTGTGCGTGCTCCACCCACTGGAAGTACTCCACCTTGCGGCT
>JBGUMY010000245.1:0-2469 GCA_045117095.1 Bacteroidaceae bacterium
ACTTGTTGGCAAACAAATCAGCCACCACCTGCGCATTCTCCAAATCACGGCATCCCACAGTCAAGTAGCAAAGACGGTCGAGCGCCACTTCCTCAGCATGACTGGGACCTCCGATGCAAGCCACCTGCTCTTCTGGCACACCATACTGACGTTCGAAGTAGCGGCTCACTGTGAGGCTTTCCTCTGGCACAATACCCTTGATCGCCGTCACAATCATCTTCTCCCTCATGTTGGCCTTCAGCTTCTTCAGATGGCTCTTGATGTAAGGCGAAGGAATCACAAAGATAAGTGTGTCATTGTTCTTCACCACCTCGTTCAAGTCGCTGGAGAACGTGATTCTATCCACATCGAAGTGAACGCCCGTCAAGTAGGCTGGATTGTGGTGCATGCGCTTGAAGTCCTCGATGCGGTCGTCGCGACGCATATACCACGTGATCTTCTCTTCGTGGTGCATGACAATCTTCGCAATAGCCGTTGCCCAGCTACCACCTCCCATCACTGCCACTCTGCCACAAGATTGAAACTGCATAGATTTGAATATTTAAGAATTGTCAATTCTTCAATTTTTCAATTATATTACTGATTTCGTCCACCGATGGCTTCGTAATGTCCAACTTATACTTCTTCAGCACCTCGCCAATCTGCTGTTGAATCTTCTGTGGATTACCGTCTTCAAGGTCGCTCACAAGGTTGTAGCCCACTTTGTAGAGCACAGGAACAATGTCCTCAGAGAAACCAAGTTCCACGAACTTCTCCACACCATCACGAGGAGCTTTTTTCTCAGGCTTCATGGTTGGGAAGAGCAACACCTCCTGAATGGTAGGCTGGCCTGTCATTAGAATGGCCAAACGGTCGATACCGATGCCAATACCTGAGGTAGGAGGCATACCATATTGCAATGCACGCAAGAAGTCGTGATCAATCACCATCGCCTCGTCATCACCCTTATCTGCCAGTTTCATCTGCTCCACGAAACGCTCCTCCTGGTCAATGGGGTCATTCAACTCAGAATAAGCATTTGCCAACTCCTTGCCATTCACCATCAGTTCGAAACGTTCTGTAAGACCAGCCTTCGAGCGATGCATCTTCGTCAGCGGCGACATTTCCACAGGATAGTCGGTGATGAAGGTTGGTTGGATGAACGAGCCTTCGCAGAACTCGCCAAAGAGTTCATCTATGAGTTTACCTTTACCCATTGTCTCGTCCACCTCCATGCCTTTCTGTAGGCAGAATGCACGAATTTCCTCTTCCGACTTGCCTTCGCAGTCGAAACCCGTCTTCTCCTTGATGGCCTCCAAGATTGGTAAACGACGATAAGGAGCCTTGAAGCTCACCAAGTTGTCGCCAATCTGAACCTCTGTAGAACCGTTCACAGCCACACAAATTTTCTCCAACAATTGCTCAGTGAACGACATCATCCAGTTATAATCCTTATACGCCACATACAATTCCATGCAAGTGAACTCAGGATTGTGGCTCCTGTCCATACCCTCGTTACGGAAGTTACGACCAATCTCATACACACCCTCAAAACCACCCACAATCAGACGTTTCAGATAGAGCTCCGTAGCAATGCGAAGATACAAATCCACGTTCAGCGCATTGTGATGCGTGATGAATGGACGCGCTGTTGCGCCACCAGCAATCTGCTGCAAGATAGGTGTCTCCACCTCTGTAAAGCCGGCCTCGTCAAACACTTGGCGCATTGTCCTCAGAATCGTAGCACGCTTCAAGAACGTGTCCTTCACACCATTGTTTACCACCAAGTCCACATAACGCTGACGGTATCTCAATTCAGGGTCTTCGAAGGCGTCAAACACCTGACCATCAGCCTCCTTCACGATAGGCAGCGGCTTCAAACTCTTCGCCAGCACCGTCAGCGACTTCGCATGCACACTGATCTCGCCCGTCTGAGTCCTGAACACAAAGCCCTTCACACCGATAAAGTCACCCAAGTCCAGCAACTTCTTGAACACCACATTATACAAATCCTTATTCTCCTCCGGACAAATCTCATCGCGCTTCACATACACCTGAATCCTGCCCTTCGAGTCCTGCAGTTCCACAAAACTGGCCTTGCCCATCACACGGCGGCTCATCATGCGACCCGCGATACACACCTCACGAAGTGGCTCCGTGGGGTTACCCTCCTTGTCCACCTCTGGATCCTTAAAATTGGCTATGATTTCTGTTGAAAAAGCGTCAGTTGGATATTCTGCTGCTGGATAAGGATTGATACCCATATCCTTTAATGCCTGGAGATTCGCCCTACGGTTAATCTCCTGTTCTGAAAGTTCAAGTACGTTCATTTTTCTTTCTACTATATATATTTGTGTGCAAAGGTACAACTTTTCTTCCACACCACAAAAACAATAGAAAGAAAAATCCTTCACTCGACTCATTTCCTCGGTTGAGCCGACTCAATCGCTTGCGGCATTCCATCTTTTGACAAACTAATGGTTTGTTGAC
>JBGUMY010000246.1:0-3955 GCA_045117095.1 Bacteroidaceae bacterium
ATGGTCAAACACCTGCTTGATGTTCTTTTCGCTCTCACCTACCCACATGCTCTTGATTTGCGAGATGTTCACTTGAAGGATGTCACGCCCCGTCTGCTTTGCCAACTGCAATACGGTCTCCGTCTTGCCAGTTCCTGGCGCACCATAGAACAGGCAGGTGAAGCCACAACGGAAGCCTGTGTCCTTCATTCGAGTACGAACTTGGTTGTAATGCACATCATCCAAGAGTTTTCCCAACTCTGTTACCTGGGCTTTGACCTTCTCTCCATAGAAAAGCTTCTTGGGAGTTATGTCTTCGCATCTGACCATATCCCCACGTCTGTTGTTCGAGGATAGATTGAGTTCACTAAACAGTTCACGCTTCGCCTCGTTTGTCATACGAAAAGAATTCCTGTCCACAAAGCCGTCATCGTTGTTGAACTCAATCAACTTCTCCATTTGCAATACATAATCCCCTTGGTTCAGTTGTGATTTGACCCCATTCCACTCTCTCTTGCTGTCAAAGAGAAAGTCAAGATCGTGATATCTGATATAGTCATCGTTGTTATTCACAAACAGGTGAGAGAATAGAATCAGCATCATTGTCCATTGCTCATCCCATTGATAGTTTTTCACCTTCTGCACATAGAGCAATTGGTCGTTGCAACTGAACAGATGTTTGACCTTTTCTTTCGTGGCCTCATAGGTCAGTTCATCATTGCTGCGCAACTCGAATATGGTTTCCAACTCGCCAAACAACTCCATGCATGACAGCCCTGAGCAGTCTTTGGGCATGTACTTCTCGTTCTTCTTGAATGCCTCGACCACTTCCATCGGGACTCTATATGACAGACGATGACCGTCACGACTGCATCTGACAAATTCCCGTTTTTCCAACACGTCAATGTCTGCCATGTATTTGATAATGCGCGTTGTCCGACACTCAAGATATTTGCCAAAATCACTAATTGTGATACTTGTGTCATCGCTATTGTCGATAAACAGCGCCATCATGACACTTTGCTCTTTCGTCATGTCCAACTTTTCTGACATATATTTGATATATCTGTCAGCCTTGCGATAGAACTCCTTGCTGAGTCCAGAACCCTTTGCCTTGTCCACAATCTGCTCCACAGCTGTGAGCAAATCCATTTTCTTTGTCGTAGTCATATTCCAGTCCTTTTCTGATCATTTTGAAATTCGAGTGCAAAGTAAACAAAGACCTCCGCCAACTGGTGGCAGAGGTCTGAAAAAATGTGTTTGTTAGAAAATTTCTTTGGTGAGAACACCTTACTCATTTCTTTGATTAATCAAGTTCACCACTACTTTTACCATCACATCCTTCTCCTCAGTCCTGCTCCCGGCAATCATCAAGGTTAGGGCAACAAGGGTGTTATCAGCCAGTCGCTTTGAACCATCTTCGCGATAGAGAATACCATTGTTGTTGAGGAACCAAAGGAAGAGGGTGGCCATTAATAGCCTCCATAGCATTCTCATAAGTTGCATGGAAGGGTTCGTCCTTTGTGGTTTTATCAATGGCAAGTCGCTCATAGTCGTAATTATCGAGCGTGTCAAGGGCGTAAGTGTAGTCAGTCACCACTTCGAAGAGGGCATTGGTCTCATCAGTCGAGAGCAGAGGCTGGCTCTGGATGGTGCGTCCAAGCATCCCCACCAGCTGACGCAGTTCGCCAATCTGTTCCTGACGGATTCGCTCGTTGACGGCATAGCCTTTAACGAGGTAGTCTTTGATGATATTTCGTGCCCAGATACGAAAGGCTGTACCACGTTTGCTCTTTACGCGATAGCCAACGGAGATGATGACGTCGAGGTTGTAAAATGGCACAGGCTTTTTGATTCCATTAACGTGTAAAAAATGCACGTTATTATCTTTCTCCAACTCTCCCTCCTTAAATACATTAATAATGTGGCGACGGATGTTTGAGTCTTCCCTTTCAAAAAGAAGAGCCATCTGGTTAGTGTTTAGCCATACCGTCTCGTTCTCAAGACGAACGTCAATTTGTGTTTGTCCGTCTTCAGTCTGATAAATTACTATTTTGTCTTCTTTCATACTGCTCTTTTATTTTTGCAAAGATACTACTTTTCATTGATATAATATACAAAAGCCCCAATTTGTTACATCCTAAACTATAGTATTTCTCTTGCTATCCATGCACAAGCTTCAGCATCAGCGAGGGCATGATGGTGATTCTCCAAGCAGTAACCACAAGCTTGGGCAACCGTCTGCAGTTGGTGGTTCGCCAAGTGAGGCAGGACTCGACGTGAGACACATAGGGTATCGTAGAACTCATAATCAGGGTAGTCCATCTGATAGACACGGAAGACGGCTTTCAGACATCCCTCATCGAAGGGCTTGTTGTGAGCCACCAAAGGGAGGCCTTCAATCAGAGGCTCTATCTGTGCCCACACATCTGGGAAGATGGGCGCATCGTCTGTGTCTTCACAGCACAGTCCATGCACCTGCGAACACCAATAGTTATAGTAGTTCGGCTCTGGCTGGATAAGCGAGTAGAACGAATCCACGATCTCGCCATCACGCACAATCACGATGCCTACAGAGCATACGGATGAACGCTCATTATTGGCCGTTTCAAAGTCAATTGCTGCAAAATCGTTGAGCTTTGCTCGAAGATTTTCTCGCTCGGCAGAGTTGATACAAGCACCACTCTGCTCTCGCTTACTCAAATCTTTCATATACTTTTCACTTTTTACATTCTACAAATCAACATCGTTGGAGTACTTGTTCCACATTCTCTTGATCTTGTCAGCCATCGTCTTGCGAAGCCATTCAGGTTCAAGCACTTCCACATCCTCACCATTCCAGAGCAGTTCCTGCTGGAAGTCATACGTGGGGCGAAGGCGATAGGTGAAGATGCTGTATTCCTCGTTGCGCTCCGCCTCTCTCTGCGATTCGTGCAGTTTGAGGTCACGGATATAGTTGGCTTGGCCAGCCGACACCTTCAGTTTCACACGCTGAACCTCAATGCTTGGGTCGGAAATGATGCCAAAACAACCCTCAAAATACGCCTCTGCATCCCAGTCCTTGGGCATCTTGAACGTCTCTTTCGTCTGCTGAAGCCCCTGGATACGGTCGAGCGCATAAATCCTTGGCCCCTTCTCATGGTAGTAGGAGTAGGTGCTGCGGGCTATCAGATACCAACGCTGACGGAACAGCTTCACGCAGTAGGGTTGCACATCGAAGTTGTTCTCCTCATCCTTCCAATAACTGTGATAGGTCATGTTGAGCACCCTGTTCTCCTTCATCGCCTCGATGATGGGTTGCAGGTATTCTTGCCCAGAAGGTACATACTCCAGCAAGATGCGATCCTTGATGCTCTGGCTGTTGGCCAAGGCATTGCTCACGCAGAACGTGTTGTAGAGCCAGGAGCGCAGACCGTTCCTGCAGATGTCCTCCTCGTTCTCGATGTAGTAGCGATACTCGCCCTTGTTCTCATTGACGATGTTGATGCCAAACATGTCCCAGATGACATAGCGCCAGTTGTCAAATGTGCGCTTGGGAATCTCCACGCCTCGACTGATGTCCTCATCGCGAAGCCATTTCCTGTTCAGTTCCTTGAACGAAATCTTCTCAGCGCGATAGATGGTCTCTATCACCCATACATACTTGCTGATCAAGCTTTGTCCTCTATCATTGTCCACCATATTCTTTTGATTTTTCTGCAAAGGTACAGCATAGGTACGCCAACCTGTGGCAGAGGTTTTGGATTTTTTGCGAAGGTACAAACTTTTCTGATAACCACAAAGGATATGAAGAAAAAAAATGGTGGGTGGCGGCAATTGTATTCGTGGTCATTTGGTCAAGGTCATTTGGTCATTTTCGATTTCGGAAACGCGGTTATTTGCTCACTATATATAAATAAAATTTATATTATAGTGACGGTTTTGACAGCATCTGTTTTCGATTTTGACAAATGACCAAATGACCAAATGACCGCAT
>JBGUMY010000247.1:0-3071 GCA_045117095.1 Bacteroidaceae bacterium
GCATTCAAGAATCTCCAACCTGCCGATGTGCATTACTTCCGAGAGCATCCCGATGATCTTGCCCTGCTTAGTTACACCAGTGGCTCCACAGGACGAAGCAAAGGGGTCATGCTCCCCTATCGTTCCATCTGGTCAAACATGATCTTCGCTGACGAGGTACTTGATTTCGGTCCTGGGGATTCCACCCTCGCCATTCTGCCGATGGCACACATGTATGGATTCTCCTTTGATTTCCTTTTCGAGTTCCTCATCGGATGCCATGTTCATTTCCTCACCAAAACTCCCTCACCCCACATACTCGTCAAGGCTTTCAACGACATCAAACCCATTGTGGTCATCGTCGTTCCCCTCATTTTGGAGAAGATTGTGCAGAAACAAATCTTCCCCATCCTTCGTACTCGTCACATCCGTGCTCTCACCGCCATTCCCATCCTTCGTGAGGTGGTTTATCGGCAAATCCGCAACAAGCTCTATGCGGCATTGGGAGGACATTTCTACGAGTGCATCATTGGCGGTGCAGCCTTCAACAAGGAGGTGGAAGACTTCCTCCATCAGATTCACTTCCCCTACACAGTTGGTTACGGAATGACGGAATGTGGCCCCATCATTGGTTACGAAGATTGGCATCTCTTCGCCAAGGGTTCCTGCGGCAAAGTCGTGCCCCGGATGCAGGTTCGCATCGACTCGCCTGACCCACAAAATACCCCGGGAGAGATTCTGACCCGAGGGCTGAACGTCATGTTGGGATACTACAAAAATGAGCAGGAGACCCTCGAGGCGATTGATGAGGAAGGGTGGCTCCACACGGGTGACCTTGGTACCATCGACAAGAACGGGAACATCTACATTCGTGGTCGCAAAAAGACCATGCTCCTGGGGGCCAACGGGCAGAACGTTTATCCCGAAGAAATCGAGGATGTCATCATGACCCACACCCTCTTCGAGGAGTGCTTAGTGGTGCAAAGAGGGGAGAAGCTCGTGGCACTCGTCTATGTGAGCGAACCAGCCCTCGAACGTCATGGACTCACCCACGACACCCTCCTCAAGAACCTCGACACCTACAAGCGTCAGATTAATTCCTACCTACCAGCCTTCTCCAATATCTCTGCCATCGAGGTGCAAGAACAAGAGTTCGAGAAGACCCCTAAACGAAGCATCAGAAGATACTTATACAAATAAGGAGGGAATCGAGCATTCAAATTCATTTCCAATAGTAAAAAGAAAGAGGAAGCCGAAACGCTTGAAAGGGAGTAGGCAAACATCTAAAACCTTTCTATATGAAGAAATTTTTGATTACAGTAGTAGCATTTGCAGCCATTTTCTTAGCCGCTTGCACATCCAATTCACCAGTGGACAAGGCTGTTAAACTGATTGAGGAAGCAACCGAAAAGATGGAGAAGGCCGAGACCATGGAAGACATGGAGTCCTTTAGTGACGAATTCGAGGCCAAGTTCCAAGAATTGGAACAAGAAGCCAAAGACTATGAGCCCACCAAGGAAGAAGAGGAGCGCGTACAGAAGGCTTTGGAAAAATTCCAAGAAGTAGCCCAAAAGAAGGCTGAGGAATTCGTGTCCAACATGTTGGGCGACGAAGAAAGCGAAGAATGAGTACCCAACATCACAACCATTCAACCTAAAAAAAGAAGTTATCACTTTTGAGAACGGCTTAAGGCAAACAATTGGATGCCTTAAGCCGTCTATTCGTTTGCCTATAGGCATCCAATCATCTGCCTTTAGAGAAAACCCTTCTCCAATCCACTCACTTTCCTTTTTTCCATCAGTTCATTCTCCCTTTTGACACAACTTATTTTTCCCGCTCTTCTTAGTCTTCAACATCGCCATACGTCTGTTTTCCTCCATCTTTGTAGGGATTAACAGAGTATTGAAACAGACACGGTATCTTAATACGGTATGACTTCATGGTGGGTTTTATATACTCTTTCTTCATAACTTCATGATTGTGTTACTGGTATCGTTGTTGTCCCTATAGCTATGTCCATTGTATAGATTTCTCCTGCTTTCCATTCGGCACCTTTCAACGAGATACTCTTGGCTGTCCAATTGCTTCCGTCTAAAGAATATTGAAACGAGAATACAGCATCCTCTCCGAGCGTTTGCGGAATCATAAAGAGTGTGCCACCATCTAAGGTTTGGGGCGTGGTAGTCACTTCTATGCTCGAAGAGGAAAGCGTGTAGGAACCTTTTTGGGATGAGTGTTCCCATATTCCCCCGGCTTTATAGTAATAGGTACCAGCATTTACTACGTTCTCCAACTTGATATATCGAATGTTCAGCTTTCCTCCTGTCAGTTTTTCAGACAGTTTATTGGTCAGTCTGACCTCAATATTGACGGCAGCACAAGCATGGTCGAATGTCAGTCGTACAACACCTCCAGTCTCTGCATAAGAGACATCTTCTCGTTTGGCCACCAATAAATCTTTTTGACTACTGGCCAATTCCTCTACCGTAAAGCTGATGGATGAATTAGAACCATCCGGATAGAAACAATTCAGATTCCTTGGGTCATGACCGACATTGTAGGCATAGAACGATATCTTGTCATTGTTTCCTACGTCAGGCCAGTTTGTAGGGGCAGTGCTCCATGTGCCGCCACTTTTCTTCACGGTATAATAATCGTTAGTAGCAGTGGAGCACATCTCAAAATTACCCAGTGTTTCCGTCGTGATGACTGCGCTACGCGTGCTATGTGCATCCCTTGACTTGGCTTCGTTGCTGCTGTCCGTCAACAAATTCTCGCTCACCACCACGGTCAGCGGTCGTTTTGTTGCAGATGCACTCTCCTGCCCATCGTCCGACGAACATGCTGCAAGTCCGAAGGCAGTCAAAACGCATAAAATTAGTTTCTTGTTCATGTTTATTTCGAATGATTAAAAATTAAAAGTTAAGTCTGGATAGTAATCATCTTCCACCAAGATAGAATCCTCAAGGGTGTACACCCCTCCCTTCTCGACACTGTAGTAACGGAGCAGCACTTTGTCCTCGTTTTCACGACTCCAGACATCAAACAACTCGCCAACCTGTCCAGTGCCTCGGCATTCGCCATTCACAAAG
>JBGUMY010000248.1:0-4150 GCA_045117095.1 Bacteroidaceae bacterium
AGATGAGGTGAGGAAACGATGTTCTTCCCCGACTCCACCACCGCAAGCAGCGCATTAGTAATGGCCGCCATGCCCGAGCAGAACGCAAACACGTTCGTCGCTCCTGTCAGCGCCTTCACCGTATCCTCCAGATGCGTCACCGTCGGATTCGTCACTCTCGAATAACTGGGAGCCAGCACCCTGCCACAAAAGGCATCTGCCATCTCCTTCGCCGACTCAAACTCATACGCCGCAGTGTGATATACTGGCATTGCGATCGCTCCGTATGCATCCTGCCTCGGCAGTTTCGTATCAATTGCTATCGTTGACTTTTGCATTCTCCAAACTCCTCACTTTTACTCTTAATTGACGTCATCGAGCTAAAGGTTCTTAACTCTTAATTGACGTCATCAAGCTCTTCACTCTTTCTTAACTCTTAATTCTTAACTCTTAATTAAATATAATATTCCACCATCTCCACCAGTCCTGCCCGCAACGCATACTTCGTCGCCTCATAGACCGTGTTCACATTGATTTTTCGGAAGATGTTCTTCTTGTGCGTCGTGATGGTGTGGATGCTCGAATTGCGCTCCGCCGCCACCTCCTTCACCGACTTGCCCAAGGCAATAAGACGCAGCACCTCACGTTCTGTCACCGTCAGGGGATCTTCTTGTTCCTGCGCCACCGTCGGCGTGAGCAACAGGTTCGTCACCTGATGGCAAAGGAATCGCACACCCGTTACGGCACACTTCAGCGCCGTGATGATCTCTTGCGCCGAGTCATCCTTCAGAATCATGCTGAACTGCTGTTCCACGCTCAATCTGCGGATCAGTTGCTCCGTCAGTTCGTCCGAGAACAGCACCCACAAAGCAAAGGGAAAGCGTTCACTCAAGTTCAGCAACTCATCGCTACTACCCAAGTCAAACCGTGTGTAGTCAATCACTATCACCGACGAGGGGTTCTCCTTCAATTCCGCAATCAGTTCCGCCCTGCGACTGAGTTCTTTCACCGTCAGCCCCTCTACATCCTTTAGAGCTATCCGTATCAGAGTCTTCAACCCAAGTCGCGTGACATCCTGATTGTCTGCTAATATAATTTGTCTTGTCTCTGTCATACCTTTACATGAAGTTTTTTGTGGTGCAAAGGTACGGCGCTTGGCAAAATCCACCAAGCAAAACAAATCTGTTTAGAAAATTATCCTAAACAATCCTTTTGAACAATATATCTTTTCTATCAACCTGATTTTATCGTGTTTCTTTGTTCACGATGGCGCAGACACAAGAGTCGCTCCAAACGTTTTCGGCAGTCTCGACCATATCGATGATGGTGAAGATGGGGAGGATGATGCCCATGATGCCGATGGGAGCACCAACGCCAGCCATGAGAGAGAGGGTGAGGAAGTAGCACCCCATGGGGACACCAGCATTCCCGACGGCAGAGATGACAGCGATGAGGAGCCAAAGAAACAAGGTGGGCAGATCAAACGCTGTGCCACCATTCTGCATCACATAGAGAGAGGTGACGAGGATGAAGGCGGCACAACCGTTCATGTTGATGGTAGTGCAGATGGGCAGGACGAACCTTGCCACTTCTGGACGTGCTTTCAGTCGCATTTCTGCCGAGCGCATGGTGACGGGTAACGTGGCGGCACTGCTCTTGGTGAAGAGTGCCATGAGCACTGCTGGCCACATGGCTCTGAACACTTTCCAGGGGTTGAGTCCTCTTGCCAACAAGAACAGAGGCAAGATGAAGATGAACTGGATGAGGTTACCTCCCAAGATGACAGCCACGTACTTGCCCAAGGAGCCAATGGCCACTCCTGCCGTTACCTCTGCCGAGAGTTGTGCAGCAAATGCCACGATGCCCAAAGGCAGTGTCCAGATGAGGGCACGGATGAGGGTATAGAGCAGTTCCTGCAATCCGAAGATGCCCCGGATGAGGGTTTCTACATTTTCGTTCTTCTTGATGAACGCCAGCGACAACCCCACCGCAGCACTGATGAGCAGGATGCTCAGCACATTGCCCTTTACGAAAGGCTCCACGACATTGTTGGGGATGACGCCGAGGATATGATCGTAATAAGAGAGAGTTGACAATTGAGCGTTGACCGTTGAAAGTTGTTCGCTTTGAATGGCTTCCGCAGGCAGGTTTTCGGGACTGATGAGTAAATAGAGCACCAACCCCACTGATGCTGCGGCGATAGTGGTGAGCAAGGTGTAGGTGAGGGTGTGTAGGAAGATGCGTCCCGTCTCTTTTTGTCCACCCAAAGAGGAGAGGGTTGTGATGACAGCCAAGGCGATGGTGGGCACTGCGACAAACTGAAACAGTCGGGTGTAAGCAGTGGCGATGAAGCCTAAGAGTCCGTTCAGCCAGTCGATATTGAGCCAGCCGATCACTGCACCCACGATGAGTGCGCTTGTCCAAATGATGATATTCTTCATATAGAAAGTTTTACAAATTCCATGATAAGTTCACGTACAGATTTCGTCCCTTCTGCGGAATGTCGCACCAATCGGAATAGGTGGAGTAGCGGTGATCGAAGAGGTTCTCCACACCAGCACGAAGAGTCAGGCTGTGTTCATGAATAGATAACGTATATTGTCCACTGATATTGCCGATTGCCCATGCTGAAGTGGCTGTTTCGCCATATTTTTTTCCGTAGTTGACCTGTTTGCTGTTGCCCCGCACTTCCACCTTGCCCTGAAAACGTTTGTAGGCAAAGGTGAGGCTTGACGTATAGGAAAAGGGTGAGATGAGGGGCAATGGATCACCTTGGTCATCACGCCCGACGGCATAAGTCAGCCGTGTGTTCCATGTCAGCCAAGGGAGCAGTTTCCAGTTGGCCGTGAAGGAAGTGTTGACGATGGTGGCATGGTCAAGATTATAATAGACCTTCACACCTTCAGCATCCACCGTCATGGGCGAGAGACGTGTCTCGAACTGCCCGATGATGTAGTTGGAGAAGAAGAATGCGTTGGCATCGAGACCCAATTGACAGTTGATAGCTGACAATTGATAGTTGAAACTTCCATTCAATTCGATGGCACTTTCATTCTTCAGACGTGGATTGCCGATGTAGTCGTACTGGTCGAACGTGTTGTTCAGATAGTAGCCATACGCCTCGGTCACCGTCGGGGCACGGCTTCCCCAGCCCAATCCAATTGACAGTTGAGAGTTAAGAGTTGACAGGTTATAACTGCCTGCGACACGACCCGTCACTTGCTGATAGCTCTGCTTCATGCCCGGGAAGAACACCTCCAAGGCATGGTAGCCCTCGTCGTTGTTCAGGCGTTGGGTCTGGAAAGCGAGTTTGGCGGAGACTTTCAGCGACTGGTGAGCGGTGAGCGACACAAGGTCGGTCAATGCCAGTCCGGTGTTCAGCGTTCCCACATCAGGCCATGTGACCATATACATGGGTGCCGCACCGCCAGGATACATCGTCATGTCGGCAAAGAGACGGTTGTAGTAGAGGTCATAGTTGGCCTGCACATCGTGCCGTCCGTTCGAGGCAGAAACGAGGCTGTACAGACCACTCGTCCAACTCTTGCCGGGCATGTCCATGTGGATCTCCACATCAGGACGTTTCGTGTCGTCCATGATATGGGTGATGTGGTTGTAGTATGCTTTCGTCTCCCACGAATTGAAGAAACCCTCGTACCACGAATGACGATAGGACAGCGAGGTGATGAACGCTTCCGCCTTTGCCACATCCATGTTCAAGGCAGGATAGCCCACATCGGTGGCACGGTCGAAGATGAAAGTGCCTTCCAGCACATCCCGTTCTGCCAACTTTACGCCCGCATTGGCAAAGGCATTCACCTTCTGGAACTGCGAGAACTGCACTTCCCTGCCACCACCCTCTTTGTAGTCGTCGGCATGACGGAAGAAGAATCCACCGTTGGTGTAGAAGCGCTGGCTCGACACGGCTCCGTCGGCTCCATACACTTGGAGGTGACCGTTGGATTCGTAGCCAGCATCCGCATTCAGGTGACAGTTGAAAGGTGACAGTTGAGAGGTGCTGAATCCTGCTTTCCTGAGTTTCAAATCAAGGCTTCCGCCAATGTTGCCTGTTGATTGCGGATTCCCATTCAGTCCCGAATTGAGCAGAATGCTCTGCAGGTTGCTGCTCTCCACGTATGAAGTCACAGGATCCATCTTGTCCGTGCAGGCA
>JBGUMY010000249.1:0-2034 GCA_045117095.1 Bacteroidaceae bacterium
ACGATTCTGTGGCATGGGAAACTGACCCCTTGTATGGATGGTGCAATAAAAACACTAAGAAAGATGGTTCTCATTACAACATTTATACAGATGGCCTGAAGATATACACCAGTATCGACACGCGCATGCAGAAGATGGCAGAGGAAGCACTTTTCGAGCATGTGGCCAAATATCTGCAACCTGCTTTCGAGAACGAGATCAAATATTCGAAGACAGGCCCTTACAAGCAGATAACGATAGATAAGATGAACCAAATCATCGATCGATATGTCCGTCAGAGTGAACGTTATCGTGTGATGAAAGCCGATGGTTTTAACGACGAGGAAATCATGAAGGCATTCAACACGCCAATTGACATGCGACTCTTCAAATATGGCAACTCTTATGATGAGCCAGAAATGATCGAAGCACGCATGAGTCCTCGCGATTCCATCATTTATTATAAGAAGTTCCTGCGTGCAGGCGTATGTGCCATTGACCCTCAGAATGGACAAGTGAAAGCATACGTTCCAGGTTTGGATTTCGAGCACTTCGCATTTGACAATGTGTTGGGTCCAGGACATCGTCAGGTGGGTTCTACTATCAAACCCCTCCTTTACTCATTGGCACTTTCCAGCCAGGGTTTCACCCCATGCGATGTAGTGGACGCAAGTCCTAAGAATTATGGAGGATGGACACCTAAGGGAGGAGCTTTAGGTATGGTTCCCCTGAAGACTGCACTCGCCCATTCTAACAACCACGCATCCGTCTATCTGCTGAATCTTATCCGTCCTCAGAACTTCATCAATTTCCTTGATAAGCAACTCAAGATTTCCACTTATACGATGCAGCCTAACCTGACCATTGCATTGGGTTCTGGCGACGTGAGCATCGGTGAGATGGCAAGTGCTTATACCATCTTCCCCAGCATGGGTATCCACTACTCCCCCCTGTTGGTCACTCGCATTGAGGATGCAGATGGCAACATTATCGCCAACTTCACTCCACGCATGAACGAGGTGCTCTCCAAGGAAAAAGCATATCAGATGATTTACATGCTCAAAGCTGTCATCAACGAAGGTACAGGTCGTGCGCTGCGTGGAGGTGCCTACCATATCAGTGGTGATTTGGGTGGTAAGACGGGTACGACGAACAGCAATGCCGACGGTTGGTTCATCGGTTTCTGCCCCAAGCTGGTGGTGGCAAGTTGGGTAGGTGGTGAAGACCGCGACATCCACTTCGGCAGCATGGCATTCGGTCAGGGTGCAAGAGCCGCTCTGCCTATCTTTGGCAAATTGATGCGCAAGATTTACAATAGCCATCTGTTTGGTATCAACGAGAGCGACAAATTTGATATTCCAGAGGACTACCAACCCTGCGATAACGAACTGATGGGTCTGCCAAGTGCTGAATCCATCCTGCATCCAGTGGAGGAAGACCAAGTCGAATACGACGAAGAATTTTTTTAACCAGCCCACACCGCTGGGCGATTATTCCTTTCGACCCGAAACAATGAAATTTATAGGAATTATACCAGCAAGATATGCTTCCACACGTTTTCCAGCCAAACCTTTGGCGATGTTAGGGGGCAAGACTGTGATTGAAAGAGTTTATCATCAAGTGGAAGGCGTGCTTGATGACGTGTGTGTGGCCACAGATGACGAACGCATCATGAATGCTGTCCAAGCCTTTGGTGGCAAAGCTGTAATGACCAGCGTGAATCATAAGAGCGGTACCGATCGCGTGTATGAGGCATTCACGAAGGTTGGCAATGGCTTCGATGTCATTGTCAACATCCAAGGTGACGAACCATTCATTCAGGCACAGCAATTGGAAATTATCCGTCAATGTTTCGAGGATAGCACAGTGGATATTGCCACACTCGTCAAGTCCTTCAAGCCTGAAGATGGATTTGAAGCATTAGAGAATGTGAATTCCCCTAAGGTAGTGGTTAACAATCGGATGGAGGCTCTCTATTTCTCGCGTAGCGTCATTCCTTTCACACGAGGAAAAGAGAAAGCGGAATGGCTTTCAGGTCACACCTACTACAAGCAC
>JBGUMY010000250.1:0-3281 GCA_045117095.1 Bacteroidaceae bacterium
GTACCTCTCCGCAAGTCATCACAAGTAAACTCTTGACATCCTTTGTCGCCTTTCGCCACGATATTTCTTTTCTCAAAAAGCGGATCAGGAATCTGTCATCTGTCGTAACCCATCAGAAACCCTTGTCAACTCCACTCACGATGTGGCAAAAAATAAGCCTCGTAAATTCCCTGCGGTAGAAATACGTTGCAAATATATGGGGAATTTCCGAAGCAACAAAAAACACGTCTCGAAGTGTTAAAATTCAAAAGTATCTGTAATACAATGGTTTATGTCTGGTTATTTTGCGTCATTCATGGTTGTTTAGAGACCTCTAAATACAATCTCTGAAAAAGCATTGCTTCCGATGGATGACACATTCTTAGGAATGATGATAGAGGATAATTGACATGAGGAAAAAGCATTTTCTCCGATACTTTTCAGCCCGTCTGGCAGGACGAGAGGAACCTCAAAGAAACAATAATTGAAAGCACCATCTCCGATGGCTGTCACACTCTCAGGAATGACGGTATTCTTGCAGCCAGCAATCAACGTGTTCGAAGCCGTTTCAATGATGGCATTGCAGTTGTCACGAGAATCATAGGTGGCGTTTCCTGTTGCCACGCTAATAGAAGCTAAGGTGTAACAGCCATTGAATGCACTGCTTCCTATGCTGTCCACACTGGCTGGGATAACAATGGAGGTCAAATTTCCACAATCATTGAAAGCCTGCTGTGCAATAGTTCGTACGCCTTCAGAAATTGTTACAGAAGTCAATTCGCTACAACCTCCGAACGCAGATTTTCCGATGCTTGTCACACTGTTGGGGATGCTGACGGAGGTCAAGCCTTCGCACTCTAAGAACGCTCTATCTCCGATTCTAGTCACGCTGTTGGGGATAGCAACGGAAGTCAGGTTTCTACAATATCGAAAAGCTTCACCACCAATTGAAGTGACAGAATACGTTTCCCCATTGTAAATAATGGAAGAGGGGATGGTGACAGAACCTGTATAGGCGTTGTCACCATGAGTTACAGTTGCAGTTCTGGAATCGCTTAGGTCATAATAGATGCCATCAATATAAGCATCGGATGCTTGAATGTAGACTGACAACAGCATACCCACGGCCGTTACCATTGATTTGAAGAGAAATTGAGTCATTGCATTGTTCCAACATAGTCTATGTCAGTCCCCAACAAAGGCTTTTATATTAACACATGAAGCGTGGAACTGTATGTCCACATCTTCAAGGTGAGGGTCATCAGAATTACCCATAACGGAAAGACTGTTTCGATTAAGCAGTTCCACGCAATAATGCGTGAAGCCGCTATGTCTGTCTTTACCGTTATGAGTATGTCCGTTTGACACACGAGCATTCTCAAAACATTCTGCAATGATTGAAAGTTTCTGACGTTTTCACCTTGCAAGAAAGAGCATAACGCTTCTATTTTACCAATAAGGCACGGCACCGAAGCGCCGCACGAAGGACACACAAGGCACCCTTTGAGCGCCAAAGTAAGTGAAAAAATGTGAAACCGCCAAATTTTTTCCTAAAAAAATGCATTCAGATGGAAAAAAATCCATCCCTCATACTTCTGTGTGCGCACACAATAAGGGTGGACCCAACAAAAAAACACAAAGTTGTGATGGACTTTGTGCTTACATAACTGCTATGTTTGAATCTTTTTATATTATTTCTATAAAATCACTTTCATGCTCCGTACCGTACAGCATTGACTTCTTCCATAATCTCCTCATCTGTCATGACAGGGGATTTAGGGCATGACTTAATAAAACGCTCCACCGAAGAGCGGCGTGAGCGAACTTGCCACCCCATTCTGGAGGCGAGGTCTTCCATGAAACCTTTGTCTTTCACAGGAATTGATAACACATAATCTTCCATAGAATTCGAATTTAATCATGTTTCTGTCGCAAAGGTACACATTATTCTATTAACAACAAAGGATTTAAGAAAAAATGTGAAGCGTTACCCTTTTTTCTAATTGTTTGTGTGACAAATGTGACGATTAGACAGTCGGTTTTTGTACCTTGGAGGAATGGGGAAAACTTGCATCGGCTGATAATCAATAGATTAGAATAATAATTTAACTAATAATAATAAATTAAATATAGTATTTAACATTAGATATTATCGATTTAACACAATATTCCTTCATTTTCCTATGTTTTCCTTCGTTTCCTACTGATAAAATGCGCATTGTATGGAAGGAATCGCTATTCTTGAAATGCCATATTCCTCATTCTGACCATGCAAAAAACGCCCTGTCCTTTGTCACATTTGTCACGCTTGGTTGGATAAGAAATGGAGGCGGCAGCTTCGAGTTGACGAAACGGCGTATCAAGGGCGACGAAACGGCGTATCGAGTGTCACGAAACGGCATATCAAGGGCGACGAAACGGCATATCGTCCAAGAGAGGAGGAAATGCTTTGGGAAGATTGGCAATCGATGACGATGACAGCGTTTGCAAGAAAATTTGGAATCCCTAATGGAAAAACTTGCAACCCTTAAGGGCCGCAAAAAAATGAAGGAAAAGAGGCAAACCCAAGCATAGTTTACTACCATCAATTACTGGCAATTAACCTTCAAGAAGAGGGACGGCGATCAACCTTCAAGAAGAGGCAATCCACCTTCAAGAAGAGGCGATCAACCTCCAAGAAGAGGCAATCAACCCTCAAGAAGAGGAAAGGCAATCAACCCTCAAGAAGAGGGAAGGCAATCGTCAAGAAGAGGGAAGGCGATCGTCAAGAAGAGGCTGCCCCATCGACAAGAAGAGGGTGAATTGTTCTGACAAATAGATGGAGCTAATTCTTGTATCGATGTCATGTAGGGTGGTGTTGAAATCGTGCTTTCTCACTTTTTCGAGGCGAATAGTTTATATTTTTATTTCGATTTGTTTGTGGTATCTAAATTATTATCTAACTTTGCAATCGATGAAGACTAAATCTATATCTGATGAAGAGAGTAACTGAAAAACAATCCCGTCATTCATTGACCACGCAAGTTGTGCTGTGGGTGGTTGGATTCGTGTCGGTGCTCTTCGTCGCAGCCCTCTTCATCATGTTCCACCATGCCCGCAATTCTATCTATCAGGAGGCGATGGAGAAAGCCCGTCAGACGCTTCGCACGACAGAGTTGCGTATTGACAACACCCTGAACGAGGTGGAGACTGCCACGCGCAGTTGGCACTGGACTATTGAGAAGCGTTTGAACAGGCCTGAAATCATGGACAGTCTCTGTCAGCAGTTGTTGAGAGAGAACCCTCACATCCAGAGCTGTACC
>JBGUMY010000251.1:0-2866 GCA_045117095.1 Bacteroidaceae bacterium
CTCAGCGATGATGCCATGATTGTATGGAACGGTACCCGTCACAATCGTTGCTATAGCCGATGCACGGCTGATGGGTGAGTGCTGATACTGCACATTCGAATAGACCTGACCCTTCTCCAAGAGCCGTTTGAAGCCTCCTTCGCCATACAATGGCATGAAGGCATTCAGATAGTCAGAACGTAGTTGGTCAATGCTGATACCTACAACCAATCGAGGCACAGTATTTGTCTGTGCCATCGTGCCAGCTATTGCAATAGAGGCAAAAAACGTTGTCAGTATCTGTCTTTTCATGATTTATGTCGTCTTTCTTTTTCGTTGAATCTGGATGATGGAGTACTCCCATGATAGACAAAATGGGCCTGCGATATGGCACGAACCAACAAAGCAAGCACCAGCAGATACATGGCAGGATTGAATGACTGCGGACATGTCAACATGACTACAATGAAACCTGCGATGACTGCCAGATTGACGTATGCAAACACATTCTTCTTGCCTTTCATCTGGCAAAAGACCAGCCATACGGCGTAGAAGAGTGGGAGAGGATTAAAAAGAATTACCAACCAGTTGCTGTCCACAGCAGGATGGGAAGAGAAAAAGAACAAAAATCCCACCACGATACCAGCTATACCCTGGAGTGCATGCAGAACCATGTCCCACCACATCTCATATCGTCCTTTTTTCCACTCTTGTACAAACAGCAGAGTGGTTATGGCTAACAACAATGCGAACATCACTACAGGAGAAGTCAGCATGGATGCCTCTTTCCTTACAATCGTTTCCTGGATGATGCTATTGGTCTCTTTGACGTAAGGTGCCTTGCTTCCGTCTGCCCTCTCGATGTAGGCCGCATTGGCCTCTGCGCTGAAAAAGTCAGGCAGGAACATTTGGATGCGCTTGTCTATTTTCTGGTCAATCTCAGCACCCAATATCAGGTCAATGCCAAAACATACCCAAGGGTCATCTTTCAAACATTCGTGCAACATCTGTCGGATAGTTTGTGGCTTGACTTCACGTTCATACACCACCTTGCCAGCTACTGCTTTTTCCACCATGTCACGCGCACGTTCTGTACAATTATCGTACAACCACACATAGCGATACTCTTGGTTCTCTGGACGGATATTGTCCAACAGCAGGAACAGCAACTTGTTCGCCTCTTCCTTCGTGAGGTTCAACACTTGTTCCTTCACTCCATTGCCCATATAGCCATAGCGAGCAACTAAATAATCGAATGGTTCAGCCTCCAGCAGATAATCTGTTTGTCCCAAAACGAATTTGAACACAAAGTCGTTGGCTGAACCGTCAAAACAACCGTAGTTGAACACGATGTCCTTTTGCAACGTGTAATCTTTCACTCTCAAGGCAGTGTGTCCAAATTTCGCATACAAGTCGGTTCCTGGTGTACAAGTCAGGATGGAGATGCTGATAGAATCCAAACCTCCATTCTGTGCCGATAGTTGCATACTCATCAGCACCCACATTACCAAGATACAAATATGTCGTGTGATTTTTTCCATAAAACGTTGCAAAGGTACGAAAAATTCGATGAAGTGAGCGAAAGGAATCCCCGTTTTCTTATTCGAATAAGGGATTTTTACAGAATAAACGAGTGAACATACTAATATCTTCACGCTTTTCTCCTTTTTAGAAGGTCATGCGTACCTTGAAACGGATGCCCCATTTGTTGGTGTTGGGGTTGTTGAGGTAGGTGAAGCGGCGCACATAGTCAATCTCGATGAGTTTGAAGATGTTGTGAATACCCACGCGCCACTCGATATAAGGTTTCCGTTCATCCATGCGAACGGTGTTTTGCTCGTAGGTGCCATCGGCTTGGAAGTGACCAGGGAAGTAGAAAAGGTCTGGGTCGGAATAGTTGAGGGTTGAGGGGGTGTTGCGGTCGGTGAGTTGTCCCCATAGCACATTGACACCCATGCACTCACGCCATTTGAGTTTCTTCAGCAGTGGAATGCGGTTAAAGAGCCATCCGTTGAGATCCCACTCGGAGAGGAGGGAAGCATAGCGATCGTTGAGGAACTCAAGGTTGGAGATGAGGTAGAAGGTGTTGTCCTCGATGATGTAGGAGGTGTTGGCGGCTGGATGGATGAGCAGTGGAAAAGGCACTTTGTTCCATTGCGCACCTGCCTTGACGTTGATGTCGAATTTGCCAAACTTACCTAACCAGAAACGTTTATAGATGCCTGCCTCGGTGACATTATAGTTGTAATCACCACCTAAAAAGCCTTTGATTCCTCGAGTGTAAGTAAGAGAGAGAATGGGCGCATCGTGGTTTACCTTCAAGCGACGCTGTTTGGTGTTGACATAGGTGACATTGGGCTCATAGGTTACACTTATCTTGAATTCGGAGGTCGTGATTCCTGAAAGCCATTTGGAAGGGTCATTGACGGGTATGCCCACGCCGTCCAATCGTTGATAGAACAGCGCATCGACAGGATGGTTGCGTGTGTGTGTGTATTGGGCATTCACCCTGATGCCATCTTCAAACTCACGTGTATAGTCGATGTGGAGTTCACGGGTATGGTGATATTGATCCACAGCCGATGCATGAAAAGCAATGAACATATTATCCTTGTCAGTGGGCACAAATTTGTCGAAAGGTGAGATGATGTCATCCCACCAATAGATGCTCAAGTTATGCTGTGGAAATTCACGTGGCAGATAGGATTTCTTGTTGAAGGCGTAGGTAAGTTGCCCCTTCCAATAGACGTTCTTTGTTTGGGTTCCGTAGGCGACATAGCCATTGGCGAAAAGGTGTGGAGAGAGGTTGGCTGTGGTGAGTGCCGAGGTACGGAAACGGAGTCCATCGTAGTGGTTGGCAGAAATCATGGTGTTGATGGGACCAATA
>JBGUMY010000252.1:0-3068 GCA_045117095.1 Bacteroidaceae bacterium
AACCAGCCACCATCAGCAACTGCTTCAAAGTCTGAGGTGACTGAGGCAGGGCATAGAACTGGCCAGGATTCATGCGCGATGGCACGATGAAGTCGCGGGCACCCTCAGGCGTGGAACCAATCAGCATAGGCGTCTCCACTTCCAAGAAGCCGAGGTTGCTCAGGTAGTTTCTCACAGCGATGCAGAACTTGTGGCGCAATTCCAGGTTCTTGCGAACAGGTGTGCGGCGCAAGTCCAGATAGCGGTACTTCATGCGCAGGTCATCGCCACCGTCCGACTGATCCTCGATGGTGAAGGGTGGGGTGATAGACTCGTTCAGCACGGTCAACTCGCTCACCTCAATCTCGATGTCACCCGTCGGCAGGTTCTTGTTCTTGCTGTAACGCTCAGCCACCGTGCCCGTCACCTGAATCACAAACTCACGACCCAGCTTGTTGGCACGTTCGCACAATGCTGCGTTCGTCTCCTCGTTAAACACCAACTGCGTGATACCATATCGGTCACGCAAATCAACAAAAGTCAGCGCACCCATCTTTCTCGTGCGCTGCACCCATCCCGCAAGCGTCACCTGCTTGCCAGCGTCGGAGAGTCTCAGCTCCCCATTCGTATGCGTTCTATACATAAAATATATGTGTTATTATTTTTTGCAAAGGTAGTGATTCTTTTTGAATTAACGGCAAAGAAAGAGACGGAAACTGCAAAACTAAAAACCAATCCCACCTAAGAAGGACTATTTCTTGGACAAATCCGTCGCTTGCGTCGCAATGCTTAGGGTGTTATTGCCGATAGTCACCAGGCAGGACACCGAAGGCTTCTTTGAAACACTTGGTGAAATAAGAGGGGGAGGAGAAGCCTGAACGGATGGCCACTTCGGAGACCGGGATGCCGTCCGTACGCAGCATCTCGGCAGCTGCATGGAGTCGTACCATACGTGCAAATTCTGTAGGAGTCTGTCCTGTGGTGCGTTGCAATTTGCGATAGAGGCTCATGCGGCTCATACACATGTCGCTTGCCAGTTGTTCGGTCGTGTAATTGGGGTCGGCTAAATGATTCTCCACATGCTCTTTGGCGCGTTGCAGCATCTTCCGATCTTCTTTCGACAAGATGGGTGCAGGCGTTGCCTCTGTATCATTCTCCGCCTTCAGTTCTGTTGGTGGGACTTCATTCGATGCGCCAGCTTCTCCCTCTTCGGTGGATTTTTCCGCTTCGTGTGCCATTGGTCCCCTTCGCATCTCCTGGGCTAATGCCACGAGGCGTTCTATCTCCATGCGTTGCATCCGACTGCGGAAATGGAAATAGAGGATGCTGGTCACGATTGCGATGCCTAATAATATATATAATGTGTAACTCCACCATGTTTCCCACCAGGCAGGGAGTCTGACGACAGAGAGTTGTGCCACTTCATCGCCCCAGTTGCCGTAGAGGTCGGTGGCCTTCACCAGCAATTCATATTCGCCTTTGGGCAAGGCTGTGAAATTGGCCGTGTTGTGTCCTGTGGGCAGGATGGTCCACTCGCCTTCAGTATCTCCCTTGTGGCGCAACAAGTAGGCGTAGGTGATGTGGTCGGCATTCAGCGGGTCGAGGGTGCTGAAGTTGACATTCAGATTCACATCATTGGACGAGAGCGTGACTTTGTGTTCTCCTCGACAGAGGATGTGCTTCTCGCCTCCCACCACCACAGAGGTGAACACGGGTACGGGCATCGGCTTCTTTTCATCGAGCGCTGCCGTAGGTGCGAACAGGCAGAATCCACCAGCACCACCCACGTAAACTCCTTCTTCCCATGCGTTGGTGTTCACGTCCATACAGAGGAAATAATCCAAATCCACCCCGTTGTCATCAGCCTTGATGATGCGGAAGGTCTTGTGGGCAGGGCTGTACTCTTTCAGGCTCTGGCTGGCCAATATCCATAGATGTCCCTTGCCATCCACGGCCAGTTGGATGATGTCGCTGCCGTCGGATAGACTGGCATCGGGGTCACGTTGCAGGGTGTTCGATGCCGCATTGTAACGATAAATGCTACCCATGTCAGTGCTCATCCAGAGTTCGTTGGCAGGCGAAACCACCAAGGCCGTGAACCTTTCGGATGAGGGTTGGGGCAACCATTGGATGGAGCCTGTTTGAATGTCCATCCTGCCAGCTCCTTTTTCGGAGGTGAGGAAGTAGAGGTACTTCCCATCTTTCGATGGACAGATTCGCTCCACGTTGCCGATTTCCTTGCCACAAGGATGTAGAGTGGCAGTGGTGGGGTCGTAGGCAAAGATGCCAGCGTCAGTGCCAATCCATAAGGTTTTGCGTCCTGCCTCCAACAGGCACAGGATGGGATGTCCCACATCCACCACCTCTTGACGCTTTACTTGCATGCCTTCATGTCGCAACATCACCACTTTGCTTCCTTCTGCGCTCCACGCACTGCCCGCTCCTCGTCGTTCGAGGATGGAGGAACCGATGGACTGGTGCTGACGTTCGAGCACGATGTTGGTCTCGTCTGTTGCCTGGTTCCACAGCACGAGTCCGAAGCGCAAGTGCCACAGCCAAACCATTTCGTCTGTATCCTGTGCCGCATTCTCCACCATCATCTCCACGCCTGTCTCTCGTTGGATGGAGGGAATGGAGAATCGTTTCCAACCTTCCTCTTGAGGACATAGGATGAAGGTGCGGGGGGAGTAACTGGCCACCCAGATATTCTTTTGTGCATCGGAGTAGGGAGCAGCAAACACCTTCTTGCCAGAGGGCAGCAGATGGTCGATGGGGCGGGGTTTCAGGGTGCCCTCATCGGTGATGTCATAGGCATAGAATCCGTCCATTGCGGCACACCAAATGGTCTTGCCGTCACAGGTGAAGTCGATGACCTTGCCTTTGCTTTCGCTCAGCGTATGCCCCTCGTAGGTACAAGGCTGCATGATCACTTGATGGTCTGCATCCGTCTTTCCCAACACATATTTGATAATGCCGTTTCCCCACGTGCCAATCCAGAAGCATCGGTTCTTCTTGTCCTCAAAGAAACCGCCATGGGGTTCGTTGGGACAGTTCCAGGCACAGCGCACGAACGAATCGACCTTGGCATC
>JBGUMY010000253.1:0-2720 GCA_045117095.1 Bacteroidaceae bacterium
ATTATGGAAGAAACTAAGGAAACAAAAGAGACACAAGAAATGCAGGAAGAAAACGGAATGCCTAAAGTGGAGCATACTTTCGAGGAACTGGGTGTGTCTGGAGAGATTCTCCAAGCTATCCAAGAGATGGGTTATGTCACTCCGATGCCTGTACAGGAGAAAGTCATCCCTTATCTGTTAGGCCACAACAACGATGTGGTGGCCTTAGCCCAAACAGGCACAGGCAAAACTGCAGCATACGGTTTACCCGTATTGCAAAAAATAGACACCTCCCGCACAGACACCCAAGCCATCATCATGGCTCCCACACGAGAGTTGTGTTTACAGATTACAGATGATTTGAAGGACTATTCCAAATATATCAAAGGCTTGCATGTGCTGGCTGTCTATGGAGGTGCCAGCATAGAACCCCAAATTCGTGCTTTGAAGAAAGGAGTGCAGGTGATTGTGGCCACTCCTGGCCGATTGGTTGACCTCATGGAACGCAAGGTGGCCAAACTCAATACAGTAGAGAATGTGGTCTTGGATGAGGCTGATGAGATGCTCAACATGGGCTTCTCTGAGAGTATCGACACCATCTTGGCAGGAGTGCCAGCAGAACGTAATACCCTCCTCTTCTCTGCCACCATGAGCAAGGAGATTGAACGTATCTCAAAGAACTACCTGCATGATGCCAAGGAGATTGTGGTGGGAAGCCGTAATGAGGGTGCTGAACATGTGAACCACATCTATTATATGGTCAGTGCCCGTGACAAGTACAATGCACTGAAACGTGTGGCTGACTACTATCCAGAGATTTATGCCATCATCTTCTGCCGTACTCGTATGGAGACTCAGGAGATAGCTGACAAACTCATCCGTGATGGTTACAATGCAGAGTCCCTGCATGGTGAACTCTCACAGGCACAGCGTGACCTGACCATGCAGAAATTCCGTCAACATCGCACTCAGTTGTTGGTGGCTACAGATGTGGCTGCACGTGGTTTGGATGTGGATGAACTCACCCACGTCATCAACTATGGCTTGCCTGATGATATTGAGAGTTACACCCACCGTTCAGGCAGAACAGGACGTGCTGGACGTTCAGGCACTTCCATCTCCATCATCCATGTGAAGGAGAAGGGTAAGGTGCGTGCCATTGAACAGCAGATTCAGAAGAAATTTGTGCCTGGCATCCTGCCGACTGGTCAGGAAATCTGTGCCAAGCAACTCTATAAGGTGATTGACGACATTGAGAAGGTGGAAGTGGATGAAGAGGAGATCGCTCCTTTCCTCCCAGAAGTCTATCGCAAGTTCGACATGATGGAGAAGGAAGACCTCATCAAGCGCATGGTGTCGATGGAGTTCAATACCTTCCTCAACTACTACAAGAATGCTCCTGAGATTATCCAGCCCTCTGAGAAGGGTGACCGTAAGGGAGGAGAGTTTGGAGAGAAGCGCACCCGTGGAGAGAAGAGGAGCAGAGGTGGAGACCGTTCACGCATGGCTGAAGCTGGCTACACTCGTCTGTTCATCAATTTGGGTAAGAAAGATGGTATCAATCCCAAGGTGTTCATGGGCTTCATCAACCGTGTGGCACAAGGAGCACACATTGATTTGGGACGCATTGACCTCATGCAGAACTTCTCCTTCTTTGAGGTACCAGAACAACAGACCAAGACAGTGCTGAATGTGCTCAATGGTACTGACTTCGATGGTAGAAAGGTGAATGTGGAGGTGACTGACCAACCTGATGGACAACGGGGTGGTGAGAAGAAGCGCAGTAACAAAGAAGAGGGTGGTTTCCGCTCTGTGAGAGGACAACGCACCACTCATCGTGATAACCACCATGACCATGAAGAAAAGCGCTCCTATGGCGAGAAAAAGAGTAAGAAGGGTAGTGGAGTCATCAGAGGGGCAGCAGCCAAGTCTAAACCCTCACGTGAAGAACGTGGCTATACTGAAGCCAGAGGTCCTAAAGGAGCAGCTGAATGGGCCAAGTTCTTTGAGGGTCAAGTAGAGTCCCAACCCTTCTACGAATCCTTCAACAAAAAGAAGAAAAAGAAATAGTTTGTGTGGGGCGGTTCACTCGCCCTCTAAAATAACCTCCTATGAACACCTGGCTTAACACCTACCAACACCTGAACAGCGACTTCTCTACCAAGGAGTCACGTCCCATCATTGCCATTACTGGCAACTACAACCAAGAGACCTGCACCTTAGCTGAAGGCTACTACCAGTCTGTTTTGAAGGCTGGTGGCATCCCCTTCATTCTGCCTCCCTTCTTTGAGACAGACCGTTTGGGTGAACTCCTTGACCGCATAGATGGCATCCTCTTCAGTGGAGGGGGTGACATCAATCCTCTTCTCTTGGGTGAGGAACCCATCAAGGAACTCCACAGCATCACCCCTGAACGTGACCTTCAAGAACTTCTCTTGGCTCGTTTGGCTTATGACCGTCAGATTCCCATGTTAGGCATTTGCAAGGGCATCCAAGTCATCAATGCTGCCCTTGGAGGCACCAACTACCAAGACATCCACACCCAGATGGAAGGTACTCGCATCAAGCACAGTCAAGACCAAGACCGTCGCTACCCCTCCCATCAAGTGACTCTCACCCCTGGTTCCCTCCTCCAGCGTCTCTTTTCACCATCCTCCCCAGTTCCATCTGTTACGACTGAGTCGCAACCAACAGAACTCCCTGTCAATTCCTTCCACCACCAAGCTTGCCATACTCCTGCT
>JBGUMY010000254.1:0-2260 GCA_045117095.1 Bacteroidaceae bacterium
AAAAGGATTGGGTATCCTTACAAAGAGAGGATTGCGACTCGCAATCCTCTCTTTATTTCTATGCATCAATAATCCTTTCAGGTTTGATGGTGTAGAAGATAGGGTCATCTCCCAAGAAGGGTCTTTTCAACATAAGACTTTATCGCTTGGCCTTCGGCTTCTGAGAGCGCAGCTTTGCTTTCTTTGCTGATTTTCCTTTCAGAAAGGTAATGGTTCCTTTGAGCCGAGTAGCTTCTTGTTGATTCTTCTGAATAGGCGTTGTCTGCACTGTGAAACCTGCTTCTTTCATACGTTGGTTTACAAGATTGTCCAACCAACCCTTTAAGCTGTCCTTCTTTTCCATTGATGAATACACTCGTTATTTTATTCGTCCATTGATCTGCAAATTCCTTGAATGACTCTATGGTGACTTGGTCTCCTAATTTCCATGTGGGCATGGAGAAGTATATTTCATTTTTTGTAATCGTGGCATCAAGCGGTAAGTCTTCTGTACTTTCCTTATTGAATACATCTTGCACGATGGCCATCTCTCGCTGCGTAAGACTTTTACTGAAGGGGACATGAATGAACAACGTGCATTCGCCATTCAGCAACTTTTCATCGGTCACCTCAGCATCGTCTATCTCGCCAAGATTCTCAATAAAAGCATCTTGCCTTGCAGCCTCTGCCACATAACTGATAGCTTGAAGTGCTCTATCGTAGGATTCTTGTGATGGGGCTTGCAAACCCACCTTGAAGCTGTACTCTTCACCTCCAATCCAGGCACCTCCAGCCTCTTCTAAGGAGAAAGTGGCACCAGTCTTCTCAGTCACCTCCTTCAAGAAGAGTTGCATTTCTGCATTTCTCCTACGGTAGATTTTCTTCAATGTTTTCCCAGCCTTTCGAAGCTGCTTCTTACTGGAATCGGAATTTCTGAGCGTTTCCTTGGCTTGCCTGTAGGCTGTCTCATCCACAGCGTCCAACGTCCCAAGCCTTCCACTTGCATTTTGAGTAATACTTACTGTACTGGAAACATCCCCTTCATCATAAAAATTCAACACTGCCACCCTTGTCATAAAGGTGATCAGCAGCATTTGTATCAATGACACTATCATAACCATCCTCGTTTATCTATATTTTGTAGTACAACCATGAAATCTCCGTTCCCCTAATATTTTGACCAGGTGTCTTTTTACGATTGATGGTAAAGTCCTTATTAATAAGACCTTACCATCATCCAAGTAGCGGGGGAGGGGCTCGAACCCTCGACCTCCGGATTATGAATCCGACGCTCTAACCAGCTGAGCTACCCCGCCAACGCTATGCTTTTTTTCGTTAGCGAGTGCAAAGGTAGGACTTTTTGAGAAACTGACAAAGGATTTGGGGAGTTTTTTTGTGTGAGAGGGCAGAAAAAGTGAGAAAAAGGGAATTTCCTTTTCCCATGTGGCCAATTTGTCGTACCTTTGTACCCGATTTTGAAAAGGTAATAAGTATTCATAAGGTAAAAAAACGAATTATGGCTTACAATTTGCTGAAAGGTAAAAAGGGAATTATTTTTGGTGCACTCAACGATCAATCCATCGCTTGGAAGGTGGCAGAACGTGCTTATGAGGAGGGTGCACAAATCGTACTCACCAATACAGCTGTTGCCTGCCGCATGGGAACCATCGCGGAATTGGCAGAGAAGACCAATGCAATCGTGATTGCTGCTGACGCCACCAGTGTGGAAGACTTGGAGATGCTCTTCTCTGAGGCTCAGAAGGCACTGGGTGGTCAGATTGACTTCGTGCTTCACTCTTGCGCCATGAGTGCCAACATGAGAAAGAAGCGCACTTACGATGACCTCGACTACAGCCTCTTGGACAAGACGTTGGACATCTCTGCCATCTCTTTCCACAAGATGCTTCAGGTGGCCAAGAAGATGGATGCGTTGGCAGAGAATGCCAGTGTGTTGGCGCTCACTTATGTGGCAAGCCACCGTACCTTCTTCGGCTACAACGATATGGCTGATGCCAAGTCACTCTTAGAATCTATCGCCCGTTCCTTCGGCTACATCTATGGACGTGAGAAGGGTGTGCGCGTGAACACCATCAGCCAGTCGCCCACCTACACCACAGCAGGTTCAGGCATCAAGGGCTTCGATGGCCTCTATGACTTCTCCGACCGTATGTCTCCTCTGGGCAATGCCAGCGCTGACGAGTGTGCTGACTACTGCATCGTGATGTTCTCCGACCTCACGAAGAAGGTGACTATGCAGACGCTCTTCCACGATGGTGGCTTC
>JBGUMY010000255.1:0-8992 GCA_045117095.1 Bacteroidaceae bacterium
GTGAAACTCAAATCCTTCAGAATCGTTCTTTCCCCATAACGAATGTTCACATGGCGAAACTCGATGACGGTAGATGAGGCCTGCAGGGCAACCGCAGAACACGATATACCCGTGTTGGTTTCCTGCGGTTCTCCCGCAGGTCTCAAAGCGTCGGCAGAGGCCAGTTCCTGAATAGCCCGCTCCTTCTCCTCACTCAGCATCCTGTCCGGCACAGGCTCCCTATGTTTCTTAAATTCTGCCAGCGTCATCTTCTCCCCTACCCTCAAGTCCTTCATTTCCACCACATGCGTGATGAAGTCAGGAATATCATCTGTCTTCGAGAGCACTAACACGACAGCCACGTTCGTCTCCTTTGTCAGCAACGTGAGAAACTCCGCCAACTGAGCACGTGCGGTCACGTCTAATCCGATGAACGGATTGTCCATGATGAGCACCCTCGGATTCGTCAGCAGCGTCTTTGTCAACTGAAACTTCCTCAGTTCACCACTGCTCAGCAGGATGATATGCTTGTCTAACAACTGCTCCAGATGGAACACCTCATACAAATGCCGCCTCACTTTCTCTAATTCCTGATGCATGGCTTTGCGATCAGCCTCTTCTTGTGCCAGTCTTTCGGCCTCTTGTGCTGGTGTCTCATCCCTCACCAAGAACTTATCAAACACGGTCTTTCTCGTCAATCCCTCTTCAGCGATACGGAAAGACTCTGCCAACAAGTCCCTCACCAACGGTGTTTCCTCAATGTCATTCTGATTCCAACGCTGCTGATAATAATAGACACCTTCGTTGGTACCATAGGAATCCCTGAAAGAGAGGTACTTGATGTTGTCACTCACCAATTTCGCCTTGCTGGGTGCAAAGTCATACTTGACCCCATTCATGGGCATCAGCGCACACTTGCCTATCAACACATCCACCAACCTCGTTTTTCCGCTACCGTTGTCGCCAACAATAGCAAGCTGTTCTCCTGCGACCAGTTCAAAGTCAATCGGTGCATTCATCCTCATCTGTGGATGCCGCACTTCCCCTCCCTTTATTTCAATGATTTTCTGCATAACTCTTTCATAATTGTATGTACAAAGTTACGACAAAAATTCAAACTGAATGGCAAAAATGTAGCAATAACACCCACTTTTCACCCCTTTGCAACATTTCTTACACCAAAAATCAACAAAACTGACACTGATAATTCCAATAAATACACTAACTTTGTGCCCAAAATCCAAAACACAAAAAGATGAAGACTATCCATTTACTGATGATGATTTGGTTTTGTGGAACATTTTCCGCATGGGCTGGCCGTGTAGAACGGCAAGGTAATGCTGTGACCATTCATCCCGAAGGGGGTGAAGCACGTGTGATACGCCTGCAAGTGATGGATGATGGGATCATCCGGGTACAAGCCACCAGCGAGGAAACCTTACCCAACAAGGCAAAGAGCCTCATCATCGTGGAACAGACAAAGAAACCAGCGTTCACCATCAACGAAGATACGGAGTATGTGAATGTCAAGACACAGAAAGTGACGGCGGTGGTAGCCAAGAAAGATGGAAGAATCGTGTTCTACGACGCTACAGGGAAAATCTTATTGCAGGAGGCATCCAATGGCAAAACCTTCAAGCCCTTCCATGTACCAGAACGGGAATTGGGCAGCGGACATCCTACAGAAGCACAAAAGCAAGGACTGACCTGGCAGATGCGCTTCGACAGTCCTGCAGACGAAGCTTTCTATGGCTTAGGACAGCATCAGTCAGAAGAGTTGAACATGAAGGGGAAGAACGAAGATTTGTTCCAATACAACACGAAAGTGGCAGTTCCATTTGTAGTGTCAAACAAGAACTACGGCATCCTGTGGGACAGCTATTCCTATGGTCGTTTTGGTAATCCTGATGACTACCTGCAACTGAACCATGCCTTCCGTCTCTATGACAAGAATGGACAGGAGGGACATCTCACTGGCACTTACACAGACCGGACAGGCAAGGAGTTGGTGCGTCAGGAGGATTCGCTCTATTTCGAATATGCTCTGCCCGATGATTCAGAAATCGGCAAGACCGACAAGGGAGGCATCCAAAACCTGCCCAAGGGTTTTCGTTTGGAGGGAGCCAACGTGGTGTATGAAGGCAGCATCGAAGCCCCCACAACAAACGACTACCAATTCATCCTCTACTATGCAGGTTATATCAAGGTATATATAGGCGGTAAGGAAGTGGTGGCTGAACGTTGGCGCACGGCTTGGAATCCCAATGCCTACAAGTTCACGGTACCACTGAAGCAAGGCGAAAAAAAACAACTTCGCATCGAATGGCAACCTGATGGCGGTGTGAGCTATTGTGGATTGCGTGTGGCAGAACCTCGTACCGCTGAGGAACGTGGACAACTGAGCATTTGGAGTGAGATGAGTCGTGACATGGACTACTACTTCATTGCTGGCAAGAACATGGACGAGGTGATCAGTGGTTATCGAACCCTGACCGGCAAGGCTCCCGTCTATCCCAAGTGGGTATTAGGTTTTTGGCAGAGCCGTGAACGCTACAAGACAGCCGATGAATTGACAAGCACCTTGGCGGAATTCCGTCGACGTCACATTCCCATCGACAACATCGTGCAGGACTGGAACTACTGGAAGGAAGACCAATGGGGCAGTCATCAGTTTGAGGCGACACGCTATCCCAACCCACAACAGATGCTGGACGATGTGCACAGCATGCACGGACGTTTCATGATCAGCGTGTGGCCTAAGTTCTACTGCAACACCGACCACTACAAGGAGTTGGACAGCAAGGGATGGATGTATCAGCAGGCTGTCAAAGACAATATCCGCGACTGGGTAGGTCCTGGCTATGTCGGCTCTTTCTACGATGCCTATTCAGAAGGAGCACGCAAAATGTTCTGGCGACAATTAGATGAGAACCTCTATACAGGTCTATCTGGAAAATCTCTCAACGCTAAACCCTCAACCCTAAACTCCATGATTGATGCTTGGTGGATGGATGCCTCTGAACCCAACGTGCGTGACTGCACACCGATATGGTACCGCAAAGCATTGTGTGGTTCAACGGCATTGGGATCATCAACAGAATACTTCAATGCCTATAGCATCGTGAATGCTGATGCCATCTACAACGGACAACGTGAAACGTGGAAGCAAATGGGCAATAGCAAATGTGCAGAACCACGTGTTTTCTTGCTCACCCGCAGTGGTTTCGCTGGCGAACAGCGTTACTCCACAGCCACCTGCAGTGGCGACATCGGCACACGGTGGGAGGACATGCGGGCTCAGATGACAGCAGGCATGAACTACTCGCTCTCAGGTCTTCCCTTCTGGGGTATGGATCAAGGAGGTTTCTGTGTAGAGAGCCGCTATGTGAGGGCGCAACAACAATTCGACCAAACCCAACAGGAAAACGAAGACCTGAAGGAATGGCGCGAACTGCAAGCACGTTGGAACCAATTCGGCTGCTTTATTCCTCTCTACCGCGCCCATGGCCAATGGCCATTGCGTGAGGTATGGAACATCGCCCCTGAGGGTCATCCTGCTTACGAGAGCATCGTCTGGTATCATCGTCTGCGCTATCGGCTCATGCCCTACCTCTATTCGATGGCAGGCTGGGTACATCTGCACGACTACACCATGATGCGTGCCTTGGTCATGGACTTCAACGGAGATGAACAAGTGTATGACATCAAAGACCAGTGGATGTTTGGTCCCTCGCTGATGGCTTGTCCTGTCAGCAGTTACAAGGCACGCAACCGCAGTGTGTATTTCCCGAAGCAGAGTGGCTGGTACGACCTCTATACAGGAAGACAAATCGTAAATAGTCAATGGTCAAATCGTACATTTGTCATCGATGCTCCCTACGAGCGAATCCCTGTCTTTGTGCCTGAAGGTGCTATCCTACCCTTTGGTCCTGACATGGAATGGAGCGATGAAAAACCTGCCGACCTTATACATTTATATATATATGCTGGCCGCAACGGACAATTTGAACTCTACGAAGACGAGGGAACGAACTATAACTATGAGAAGGGGAAGTTCAGCACCATCGACATCCGCTATAACGATGCCAACAAGACTGTCACCATCGGTCAACGGAATGGATCTTTCGAGGGTATGTTGAAAGAACGTCAATTCAACATCGTGCTCATCACCAAGGACAAACCCCATCCACTGTCATTCGACAAGGCAGACGGCATCCTCGTGAATTACAACGGAAAAGCTCAGACTATCAACTTATCATCCAATACAAACTAAGTAAAATAACCGACCGATATGAAGAAGACTTTCATCCTCACCACGCTGTTGGCCTTGGCTGGCCTGACTGCGTCGGCACAAACTTATCTCGATCCCAACGCACCTATCGAGGAACGCATTAAGGATGCGCTGAGCCGCATGACCACTCATGAGAAAATCAAGGTGCTCCATGCACAGAGCAAGTTCACCAGCGCTGGCGTGCCCCGTTTAGGTATTCGTCAACTGAACATGGACGATGGTCCTCATGGTGTGCGTGAGGAATTGGAGTGGAACACTTGGAATCCTGCCCGATGGACAAACGACTACATTGTGGCGTTCCCATCGCTCACCTGCCTCGCCTCCACTTGGAACCGTGACCTCTCAAACGCTTACGGCAATGCCGTCAGTGAGGAGTTTGCCTTCAGGGGCAAGGACATCATGTTAGGGCCTGGCGTGAATATTCAACGTACGCCTTTGAACGGTCGTGCCTTCGAATACATGGGTGAAGATCCTTATCTGGCAGGCGAAATGGCTGTGCCTTATATCAAGGCGGCACAGGCCAATGGCGTGGCATGCTGTCTGAAGCATTTCGTGCTGAACGACCAAGAGATAGACCGCTTTAGCGTGAACGTGAACGTTTCTGAACGTGCCATGCGTGAGATTTATCTGCGTCCCTTCCAGAAGGCGGTGGACAAGGCACACGTCTATACCATCATGGGGTCTTACAATCTGTGGAATGGCGTACACTGCTGCCACAACGACGAACTCCTGAACGGCATCTTGAAAAAGGAATGGAATTGGGATGGCGCACTCATCAGCGACTGGGGCGGCACCACCAACACAATGGAGGCTGCCTTGGGTGGTTTGGACATCGAGATGGGTACCTTTACAGATGGTAAGACCAAGGAGAGCGACTTCGGTTATGATGATTACTATCTTGGCAATCCTTTTGAGAAACTGATTGAGGAAGGGAAAGTGCCAATGTCTGTATTGGACGAAAAGGTGAGTCGTGTGCTGCGTGTCATCTTCCGTACAGCAATGAATCCCCAAAAAGTGATTGGCAACCAATGTTCAGAGGCGCACTATGATGTGTGCCGTCAGATTGGCGAGGAAGGCATCGTCCTCTTGAAGAACGAACGGAATATCCTGCCGCTGGATCCTTCGAAATACACCAAATACCACAACATCTTGGTGGTGGGCGAGAATGCCACACGTTCCCTGACCCAAGGTGGAGGCTCATCCGAATTGAAAACCTTACGCGACATCAGTCCGTTAGAAGCACTGAAAAGGAGCTATGAGCAGATGGTGGACTATGCCCAAGGCTATTATTCAGGACGTGCGATGTATGACCATGTAGATAAGCTTGATCCAGCCAAGCAGGCCGAGCTCAAGGAAGAGGCTTTGACATTGGCAAAAGGGGCTGACCTCATCATCTTCATCGGTGGCCTGAACAAGAACACGCGTCAAGACTGCGAAAATGGTGACCGCGAGGGATATGACTTGCCCTATGGCCAGAACGAACTGATTTCCGAACTGGCAAAGATCCAGAAGAACATCGTGGTGGTGACGTTTGGTGGTAACCCCTACAACATGCCTTGGATCAAGGAGGTGGCAGGCGTGGTTCACTGCTGGTATCTGGGTAGCGAGGCTGGCACAGCCCTTGTGAATGTGCTGAGCGGAAAGGTCTGCCCCAGTGGTAAACTGCCTGTGACGTTTGCCCAGAAGTATGAGGACTATCCCTATGTGCAATATGGTCAAGAGGCTTATCCTGGCGTGAACAAGCAGGTCTATTACAAGGAGGACATCTTCGTGGGCTATCGTCATTTCGCCACCAACAATGTGAAGCCTCTCTTCCCCTTCGGTTTCGGATTAAGTTACACGACCTTCACCTACGGCAAACCCACGGTCGAGAAAACAGGTGATGCCATGACCGTCAGCGTGACCATCACCAATACGGGCAAGGTAGCAGGAAAGGAAGTCGCACAGGTGTATGTCACGCTCCCAGAGATGTCTGCCCCACGTCCCATCAAGGAACTCAAAGGTTTTGCCAAAACCCAACTACTGCAACCCGGCGAGAGCGAAACCCTCCGCATGACCATTCCAGTGGAAGAACTGGCGGTGTATGAGGAAGAAAAACGGGGATGGGACATTGCGGAAGGCACCTATACGTTCCATGTGGGCGCCAACGTGAACGACATCAAAGGAAAGGTCTCCATTGATTATACCAACTAATGAAAAAGATACAATCATTACTCTTTGTTCTCCTCACGTTCTCCTGCCTCTGTCAGGCACAGGAGAACATCTGCTTTTCTCCTCGCATCAAGACATTGCAGGTGAAGCCCAACGGCGAATGGGGTAAACCACCCGTGTCCCTGTTAGGGCGAGGCCATTGGATGGAAATCAGTTTTGACGACTTGCAGGCAAACTACCAGCGGTACACCTACTCCATCACCCACTGCAATGCCGACTGGCAACAGAGTGACCTGTTGGTGAGCGAATACATGACGGGCTTCAACAACCAACGCCTCGATGACTATGAACCTGCCATCGGTACAGAGATGAACTACTGCCATTATACGCTCATATTGCCCAATGAGGAGACACGCCTCTTGGTGTCAGGCAATTACATCGTAAACATCTACGAGGATGGGGAGGATGAGCCGATTGCTCAAGCTTGCTTCTCCTTGCTCGAACCCCATGTGGGCGTGACGATTGATGTGACAGCCAACACCGACATCGACACCTACGAGCGACACCAGCAAGTGAACTTCTCCGTGAACTATGCTGGCTATCCTATCAGCAATGCCGTCAGCGACCTCAAATATGTGGTGACCCAAAACCGACGTTGGGACAATCACGTGGAAAATCTGCGTCCCACCTCGATGCAGGTGAACCGGCTCATCTTCAACCACAACCGTTCCCTCATCTTCAATGCAGGCAACGAGTATCGCCGTTTTGAGATTCTGGACGAATATGTGCCCACCATGCATGTGGATCGCATGGAATACGATGGCGACTACTATAATGCTATCCTCTACGCTGATGAACAGCGCATCAACTACCTGTATGATCAAGATCAGAACGGTCGTTACCTGATACGCAATGGTGACAATGTCAACAACGACACTGAGAGCGACTACTTCCCCACCCACTTCACCCTCCAGATGCCACAGGTGCCCGATGGTGAGGTCTATCTCTTTGGCGACCTGAGCAATAACCGCCTGGAGGAGGATTACAAGATGGACTACAACCCGCTCGATCATCAGTACGAACTGGTCGTACCCCTGAAACAAGGGTCTTATAACTATATGTATATGTTCAAGCGAGATGGGGAGACCCTCGCACAGACTTTGCCCTGTGAGGGAGATTTTCACCAGACGGAGAATGAATATTATGTCTATGTCTATCACCGTCCTTTCGGATTGCGATATGACAAGTTGGTCGGATTTCAGAAACTGAGTTATCAAGAATGAGAAAGTTATTGGTCATCCTATCGTTGTGCTTTCCCTGGTTGGGCCATGCACAAAGTCTGCAAAGCCAATTGTCGGATTGGGCTGCCAACTATACCCGCTCTGACGCAAACATCAAGCCATCTACGGTGGTGTCATGCAACATCGACAACGACGAAAAGACCATCCGCATCGTCCTGGGTGGTGGTTTTCAGGAACAGCACTTCACCCCTGAGGTGGTGGAACGGATCTACCGAGAGGTACGCACGTTCATACCATCCACACAACGGAACTACGACCTCACCATCGAGACTGATGGACGTTCCATCGAGGATCTTGTGCCCATCTTCTTCCGCAAGGGAAAGAAAGACCACACCCGTCTGTTGGACGAAACCTACAAGGGAGCGCCTTGGGTGCAGAACATCTCACGCCCCTATACAGCTGAGAAGGGGTTGGAGGGCAATCATATCGCTTTATGGCAAAGTCATGGACGTTACTACCGGGCTGAACGTAGCGACTGGTACTGGCAACGTCCACGCCTGTTCTGCACCACCGAAGACCTCTTCTCGCAGACCTTTGTGGTGCCTTTCATCATCCCCATGCTGCAGAATGCCGGAGCCGTTGTGTTCACCCCTCGTGAACGGGATTACCAAACCCACGAAATCATCGTGGACAATGACCAACCCCACAAGAACGGCACCTACATCGAGACCTTCCGTCGCAAACAGAAACATACGAAATGGCAAAACTCCCCTCAAGTTGGATTTGCCCAATACAAGACCGTCTACACCTCTGCCGAATCTCCTTTCAACGATGGCAGCGCACGATATGTGGCCACCACCTCTTCTGCCAAAGATGAGGGTGTGGTACAATGGGTGCCCAACATCCCTGAAGAGGGGAAATACGCTGTCTATGTGACCTATCAATCTTACGAGAACTCCGTGACGGATGCCCTCTACACCGTCCATCATAAGGGGGGGACGACCGAGTTCAAGGTGAATCAGCAAATCGGTGGAGGCACTTGGGTCTATCTCGGCACTTTCGAGTTTGACGAGGGAGAGCACAACTACGGCATGGTGACTCTCTCCAACCACAGCGACCAAAAAGCCATCATCTCTGCTGATGCAGTACGCTTTGGAGGGGGTATGGGCAACATCGTGCCAGAGGCACATGCCTACAACGTGCAGCCATCAGGGTTGCCACGTTGGGCAGAGGCTGCAAAATACAGTGTGCAGTGGTACGGGTTCCCCTACAAGATCCACACAGAGCCGTTTGGCGACAACGACTACAACAACGACATCAATGCCCGTTC
>JBGUMY010000256.1:0-11449 GCA_045117095.1 Bacteroidaceae bacterium
CGGTTTTGCGCCGTTCCTGTCTTGCCGCACACCTCGTACATTGACGTATTGGCACTGCGACAAGTTCCACCCAAAACAGCCTTGCGCATTCCTTCCACCACCATCTCGTAATATTTCTTCTCTACTTTAGTCTTATGCTTCACCTTCAAGCTGTCAGCAATTTGCCCACCTTCAATTGCTTTGACAACGTGAGGGGTGATGTAGTAGCCGCGATTGGCAATGGTGGCTCCCAGATTGGCTATCTGCAACGGGGATAGCGTCACTTCACCCTGTCCGATGGCGATGGAAATGACACCCAGCGCATTCCATTGTCCCAAGCGACGGTCGTAGTAGTCCGCATTCGGAATCATGCCACGTGCTTCGCCAGGCAAGTCAACACCTAACTTGTAACCAAAACCCATCGACACCATATAATCCTTCCATGTGGTCATGGCATCCTGAATTCTGGGATATTTCTGACGATTGTTCAGCATGTGGTAAAGTCCCCAACAGAAATAACCATTACACGACGTGGCGATAGCAGGAATCAGCGGAAGTGGGGAACCATGTCCGTGACAACCCACGCGCATACCATGGGTGACAAAACCTCGATAACATGAATAGGCTGTGGCAGGGGTGATGATGCCCTCCTGCAAGAAGGTCAAGCCCTGAGATGTTTTGAATGTGGAACCAGGGGGATAGGTTCCTGCAATGGCTCGGTTCAGCATCGGCTTCATCGGATCACGCTGCATCTCCATCATTTGAGCGCCACGTTGCTTTCCCTCCATACGATGGGGATCATAACTGGGCGAACTGACCATACAGAGAATCTCACCCGTCTTAGGCTCAATGGCAACGATAGCGCCCATCTTTCCCTCCATCAGCCGCTCACCCAAAGCCTGGAGTTTGGCATCGATGGAGAGCGTGAGGTTCTTGCCTGGTACAGGCTTACGGTCGAACTTCCCGTTCTGGTAATGTCCTTGGATACGTCCACGAGCATCACGCAACAAAACTTCCACACCCTTGATGCCTCTCAATTCAGGCTCGTAACTGCGTTCCACACCTTGCTTACCGATGTAATCTCCCGGGTCATAATACTCGTCATTCTCCACTTCCTTAGCCGATACCTCTGCTACATCGCCTAACACATGGGCACAATGGTCGGTGGCATAACGGCGGATGGTTCGCTCTCTGACACTGAAACCATGAAAACGAAAGAGTTTCTCCTGCAAGATGCTGAATTCCTCACTGGAAATCTGATTCATGAAGAGTTGTGGTGTGTAGGGAGAATAGCCTGGATTTTTGTTACGATCCTTCATCACAGACATACGCTCGTCAAACTGCTCTTTTGTAATGCCCATAGTCTGGCAGAAATCGAGCGTGTCGAGATTGTGCACCTCCCGCATCACGACCATCACATCGTAGGCAGGTTGATTGTAAACCAGTAGTTCGCCATTGCGGTCGTAGATGACACCACGTGCAGGGAAAATGACATTGTTGAAAAAGGCATTGTTATCCGCCGATTTCTTGTACTCTCCATCAGACAACTGAAGAAAAGCAAGACGGATGATGTAACTTAGGACAATGACCAAAGCGATACCACCGATAATGAACTTACGGTACTCGTAACGATGATTACTCATGGCTTCTTACGAAAGGGATGCTGGCTTTTTGCGGGAACGCACCAATAATTCTATACTGATAATGATGAACGTGGTCATGACAGAACTACCCATGATAGCCAAGGCTGTTAACAGCCAGTCATTCAGGGTGAAGGCATCCAACAAATAAAAAGCACCATTCAGCATGAGCATGAGAAACAGAACATAAAAAGTATAGTTCCAGAAACCTAACGTATTGAAAGTCGGTGTGAAATCTTCTGCCGCATCGTGGGGCGTGAACATCTCGAGCAGCCCAGGCTGGAACATCGCAATGAGCGTGCAGGCTGCAGATGCCATCCCTGCCGTATTGCTGAAGATGTCGAACAGTAAACCGATGGAGAATCCCCATAGCAAGATGCTGACACGCGATGTGTTGCGATGGAAACAAACCACCATGTAGCCTATCACCAAGGGGGTGATATAACCCAACAAGTGAATGTGGTTGCAAACCAACACTTGAAAGAATAGCAAAATAAATAGTCTTAAAAGACGTGATATAATTACGGAACTCATCTTACAGTATCGGTTATCTCATTGCCAGAGGTAGAAGTCCTCATCGTTTCGGTGTTCTGCTTCTTCGTTTCAATCAGGATACCACTATTCTCCTCAACCTTCTTTTTCTCCTCAGCTTTCTTCTTCTCTTCCTCGGCTTTCAATCGAGCCTCTTCGGCTTCCTTCTTCTTCTCTTGGCTAACCAAAATACTATCTTGTTTAGTCGGGTCTTCAGCCATTTCTTCCAGCAAACGGCGTTCAGGAGAAAAATAGTTTGTAATCACAGAGACTTCACGCAGAACAGGGAAGTCTGTAAACAATTTCACCTTCAATCGATAGGACATGCCATCGGTGGAGTCATCGATGCCGATAACTGTTCCGATCGGAAGTCCTGGAGGGAAGATGTCAGAGTATCCATTGGTCTCTACTATATCGTTTTTCTTCACCTTCGCATGGCGGGGTATACTGGTTGCATAAGCGATGTTGGCATAGCCACGTTCCCAAATCAGCGAACCGAAATATTCCGAATCATGCAGACGGCAACTTACTTTGCTGTTCACATTCAACAGTGGCATCACGATGCTGTAGTGGAGGCTGGTCATATAGACGATTCCCACGATGCCTCGTGAGCAAATCACACCCATTTCAGGACGGATGCCATCAGCCTCTCCTTTGTTGATGGTGATGAAGTTGTTGGGTTTATGCAAGGTGCTGTTCACCACCTGAGCAGGAACGGTATTGTATTGCACAGGCAAAGCAGGCATACGCTTCACGCTATCCTGCTTTAGGTCTTCCAACTGTTGGCGCAATACCAAGACTTCCTTGCGGAGCTCTTCATTGGCGGCCTCCATGTTTCGGTTCTCTTCCTGCAAATGAATATATGACGTAATGCCACTAATGACGTTGTAGGCCGTACCTACCACGTCATTAGCGGTCGTGAAATACACACTTTTCTGATAACCATTGTAACTAAAGAGAAAGACCAAACTTATCACCTCCAGTAGAATGAACAGAAACCAGTGCCTATTCTTGATGATTAAGTCAATCAGTGCGCGCATGGCACATTTATCTCATGAGGAACTGGAAATTATGAACGTTCTTCAAAGCTATACCCGTACCCTTAGCTACAGAGTGCAATGGGTCATCATCCACATGGAATGGGATCTGCAACTTGTCGGTCAGACGCTTGTCAAGGCCACGCAAGAGAGCACCTCCACCTGTGAGCCAGATGCCGTTCTTCACAATGTCGGCATACAATTCTGGAGGTGTGGATTCCAATGCCTGAAGCACCGAAGTCTCTATCTTGGCGATGGTCTTGTCGATGCAGTGTGCAACCTCCTGATAGCATACGGCAATCTCCAAGGGCAGAGAAGTAATCTTGTTAGGTCCATGCACAACGAAATCTTCAGGTGCCTCATCACCCAAATCCGCCAAAGCTGAACCAACATTGATTTTGATGCGTTCCGCCATACGTTCCGATATTCTGATGTTATGCTGATGTGCCATATAAGCCTGAATATCTGCTGTCAACTCATCACCAGCCACACGGATGGAGTTGTTGCTCACAATACCACCTAAAGAGATGACTGCGATTTCAGTAGAACCGCCACCTATATCGACCACCATCTGACCTTCAGCGGCCTCCACATCGATACCACAACCGATAGCTGCTGCCATAGGCTCCTTAATGAGATACACATCGCGGCCTCCAGAATGCTCGGCACTGTCGCGCACAGCACGAAGTTCCACTTCTGTAGAGCCTGATGGCACACCAATGACCATGCGGAGGGAAGGGGTAAAGAGGTGATGTCCTGTCTTGACCATCTTCAACATACCACGCATCATCTGCTCGCAGGCAAAGAAGTCAGCAATCACACCGTCACGAAGCGGACGACACACGCGAATATTCTCGTGTGCCTTCTCATACATCATTTTAGCTGTGTTACCCACAGCAATCATCTTTTTACTCTCTTTGTCGAGAGCAACTACCGATGGCTCGTCCACCACAATCTTTCCATTATAGGTGATGATGGTGTTAGCGGTGCCGAGATCCATCGCTATATCTTGTGTCAAAGAGAAAAATCCCATAAATGTCTTGTTTCGATTTTCTACTTGTTTATCTTGCGAAATAAGCGTGAATAGCGGTGTCGTAATGGCTGGAAGTAGCAAAAGCACGCTCCGCAAACTGCTTACGTTGTGCCTTGGTGGTTTCAGCACCTTGTGCTTTCACAATATCGAGCAAAGGTTTATATTCAGCCTTGCTGGGCACAATCACCACGTCGTTGAAATTTTTGGCTGCTGCACGAATCAGTGAGATACCGCCAATGTCAATCTTTTCAATGATAGTAGGTTCATCGTTGGTTGATGCCACTGTCTCCTCGAAGGGATAGAGATCAACAATCACGAGGTCTATCTCAGGGATTTCATATTTCGCCATTTCCTGTTGGTCGCTCTCCAATTCGCGGCGACCAAGAATGCCACCAAATACCTTCGGATGGAGTGTCTTCACACGTCCGCCGAGGATGGATGGATATGTTGTCAAGTCCTCTACCTTTTGGCAAGGGTAGCCAAGACTTTCAATAAATGCTTGTGTACCTCCTGTTGAAAGGAATTTCACCCCATTCTTGTTCAGTTCTGCCAGTAACTCATCCAGTCCATCTTTGTGGAACACGGATACAAGAGCCGTCTTGATTTTCTTATTGTCCGCCATTATGCCCTAAATTGATAAAATTATTGATATCCTATTGATTTTTCCAAACGTCTGTGTGCGCACACACTATACGCATACTTTTGCTTTTCGGACTGCAAAGTTAGGCATTTCTTCTGATACATTATTAAAGAAATTAAAAATTTTAAGTCTTTGTAAGGATTTTTCTTGGCAGAAAGAAAACTTTCCACTAATTTTGAACCCGTAAACACCAAAATGTAATCTTTATGAAGCAAATCATACTTTTGATTTTTGTCCTTTATTCAATGTCGGCACAGGCACAATTCTTCTTTGATTTTCCTCGTCAGCAGACGGAACAACGTCGTGAAAAGGTGGTATTGCCAGAATACAAAAAAGGAAAGGAAGGCATCCAGTCTTTCATCCTCAAAAACTTTAAGCAACCCAAGATTCGTGAACGGGTGGATGGAAAAATTGTGGTCGCAGTAATTGTGAACACAAAAGGCAATGTGGACGAAGCCCAAGTGGTTCGTTCTGTATCTTCTGCGCTGGATGCTGAGGCGGTAAGGGTGTGCAAAAGGATGACCTTCAAACCTGCTAAACGTGGTAAAGAGAAGGTGAAAGGACGCATTGACATCACATTCCCTATCCGCAATGGACGAGTTTCATTCATTGACTTACCCACTACGGAAGTGTAGAGAAGTGGTGTATTTTATGCACAGACGTACAATATGGTTATCTGTACAGGTTTTCACCTCAGACCCACATAGATATCATTGCTGGTATAAGTCTTCTGTGCGTAGGTTACGTGAAGATTAATGCCCACAGACGAGTTGCCACGAGTCTTAAGGCAATGCACACGACCTGTGTAACGAATCTTCTGGCCAGGCTGCAATGTGGTGGTGAGCGATGGAGAAACGCTGAAAGCCTTGGGATCGCTCACTTCCAACTGGATGACAATGTCGCGCAGCACAGAATTGGACGTGTTGGTGATGAATCCTTCTACTTCAATCGTCTCATCCTTGGAGATATATCCGTTGCCATCCACATCCATGTAAGTTAAATCGGAAAGGCTGATCAAAGCTGATGCTATGGGGGCTCCTCCAACTGTAGCATCTGATATTGTGCCGTTGTAGGTGCCACCTCCTGTCTGATAAGGAACGTTTTCATTCGTGTTTCGAGTGCTGTAACCACCATTTCTTTCTTCATATCGACGGGCTTCAGCTTTCTCATTCTCTTCAATTTGGGAGGCGATGCCGACTCCCAACACGGCTCCAATACCCATGCCTATCAGACTGCCCAATGCTGCATTTTCTCCACGGAAATGGCCATGTCCAGAAAGAAAACCTACAGCAGACCCCACGTGGCCACCAATGATGGCGCCATTCAGTCCACCTGCTGCTTGATAAGAACTTGTGCAACTGCTTGCCAGCATCGCTACAGCTAATGCTGAGCATGTTAATTTAGTCATTTTCATTTTTTTTTCATTGTTAATTGTTGAACATTTTCTTAACTCTTGGTCTCTCTTTCTGCTATATATTCGTCAATTAATTTTCTGGCTATCGACATCTTGTCAGGAATGGGAGGAAGATGTTCCTTGTCAAACCATCCAGCCTGACTCAACTCTTCTTCTTGTAAACGAAGTTCCCCACTCACATAATCAGCGGTAAAGCCAATCATGATGCCGCAGGGATAAGGCCATGCCTGACTTCCGAAATATTTGATGTTCTGTATTTTAAGTCCAACTTCCTCTTCCACTTCTCTTCTCACACAATCTTCCAATGTCTCCCCCGTTTCCACAAATCCTGCCACTAAACCATACATCTCGCTACGGCGAAAATTCTTGGCGTGTACCAACAAAATCTTATCATCCTTGTGTACTCTCACAATAATGGCAGGACTTACCTGTGGCCATACCTCCTTACCACAATTGGTGCATTGCTTGCTGATGATGGTCACACGTTTCATGGGAGCGCCACACACTCCACAATACTTAGTATTGGAATCCCAATAGAGTAGTTCTGCCGCTTTACCAGCTGTGTTGTAAAACTTGCGAGGTAATACGTTCCACGATTCTCTCAATCCCATGGTCACCCATCCCGTCAGGTCATCTGGAGGAGTGGTGAGGTTGTAACTCATACATGGAATGCCGTCAATAGATGGCAGCTCTTGTCGGGGAGTCCATTCCTTCAGAGGGAAGGGAGGCTCAGACGAACATGGCACATGATAGTCGCTTCCATCATGTTGCAAAAGTAATGCATTGCTGATAAACACAAACCAATATGTCTTCTGGGTATCCATGTTGTAATGTTGCATTTTCGGGGTCAAAATTAGGCAATATTTGTGATATATGCCCCCTTTTTTGTCTTTAAAATCATTAAAAAAGTTAAGACTCGCACAATTAGTTGCAAATTATGGAAAAAAAGGTTACATTTGTACTCGATTTTGACAACTACAATGATAAATAAGAGTGAGAATGAACAACGTTAATCGCGCGTACATATATACATTATTTACGCTTGTTGCGTCTTTATGCTTCACTTCGGCATGGGCAGACAAGCGCGACAAAAACAAAAAAAATAAGCAACAGACAATGGAGATTGCGGATATGACTCCAGACCCCATTGCTCCTAAATCGCGTCCCGATCGTCATCCCCAAGTCTTGGAGATGCCTCGATTTGTTGCATCCCCCAGCGTCGCTATAGGACGTGGTACTGGTGGTAGTGAAGCACATGGCATCGATGTGAGCCATTATCAGGGTCGAATCAATTGGGACGAGGTGGCGCGTGACCACCGTGTGACCTATGTCTATCTGAAAGCTACAGAGGGCGTGAACACAATTGATGACACCTACACCTACAATTTCAACGAGTGCAAGCGGGTAGGACTCAAGGTGGGCAGTTACCTCTTCTTCCGTCCCCATCTCTCTGCTAAGTCTCAGTTCGATCTTTTCAAGTCGAGGGTCAACACTCGTCAACAGGACTTGTTGCCCGTCATCGACGTAGAGGTGATTCGTGGAGTTTCCGAATCTGTAATGCAGGCACGATTGCTCGAACTCTGCGACCTTTTTGAGAAGGAATACGGCAAGAAGCCCATCATCTATACAGGAAAGAACTTCTTCAACAAATATATCTACGGAAACCATCGTTTGCAGGCATACAAGTTTTTCATTGCCGCCTATTCTTTCATCGAGCCTGACCTTTATGGCGACAATGACTATGTGATGTGGCAATATTCTGCGACAGGTTCCGTAAGGGGTATTCGAGGAAATGTGGATATGAGCCGCTTCGTGGGACGCCATTCCATCAAGGACATTCTCTATAAATAACTCAACTTTCGCAAGTTGAGATTTAAGGAGTAATAGAGGAGTTAAAAAGGAAGTTAAAAAGGGGAGTTAAAAGGACAATACCTTGCCACCAGCATGACATACGTCCCTATAACTCCACAATAACTCCTCCATAAATTCCCCATAACTCCACAAAAGTGAAGCTTGCGAACCTTTAACTCGACGAAGTCAAACTTATATAAATAATAGAAATCGCCCCACGCTATTTCTTTACAACCATAATCTTGTCATCTTGCAGGTCGGCGAAGATAGTGTCGCCGGCCTGTACTTCCTCTTCAACAATCATCTCACTGATTCTGTCTTCAAGATGCTGCTGGATGGCACGACGGAGTGGACGGGCACCGAATTGCTTGTCGTAACCCTTTTCTGCGATGAACTTCTGGGCAGCCTCCGTGATTTCAAGTTTCATGTCAAGGTCGGCGATGCGCTTGTAGAGGCCACGAAGTTCAATACCAATGATTTGGAGAATGGCATCAAGTTCCAATTGGTCAAAAGTGATAATCTCGTCGATGCGATTGAGGAACTCTGGCGAGAACTGCTTGTTGAGCGCCTTCTGTATGACAGAACGTGACACTTCCTTGTCATCCTTGCCTGCCATAGCCGAGAAACCCACACCACGTCCAAAATCCTTGAGTTGGCGAGTGCCAACGTTGCTGGTCATAATGAGGACTGTGTTACGGAAGTCGATGGTGCGACCCATCGTGTCGGTCAGTCGTCCATCGTCCATCACTTGCAGGAGCAAATTGAAGACATCAGGATGCGCCTTCTCAATCTCATCTAAGAGAACGATAGAGTAAGGCTTGCGGCGCACTTTCTCTGTCAGCATGCCCCCCTCTTCATAACCCACATATCCAGGAGGAGCACCCACCAGTCGGCTGACGGTGAACTTTTCCATGTATTCGCTCATGTCGATGCGGATGAGGGCATCAGTCGTGCCAAACATGTGCTCTGCCAATTTCTTGGCAAGGAAGGTCTTACCCACACCCGTAGGTCCAAGGAACATGAAGGTGCCGATGGGACGATTGGGGTCTTTGAGTCCGACGCGGCTACGCTGGATGGCATTGACAAGTTTATCGACAGCAGCATCCTGGGCAATGACATTATGCTTGAGTTCCTCGCGCATGCCTTTCATGCGGATGCCCTCGGCACTCGCCATCTTGCTGACAGGTATGCCAGTCATCATCGAAACGGTGGTGGCGACATCGGCTTCTGTCACTTTCTGTCGTTTGTCCTCAAGCGAGGCTTCCCAGCGTTTTTTCATACGCTCCAACTCATCACTCAAAATCTTAGCATGGTCGCGGTAAGTGCTTGCCAAGGAGTAGTTCTCGTCTCTGACAGCATCTTCTTTCAGCTTGTTGAGCCTTACCACCTCTGCCTCTTTGTCTTCAATCTCTTTGGGCACACAAATGTTCTTGATGCGAACACGAGACCCCACCTCATCGAGCACGTCGATGGCTTTATCTGGGAAACTGCGGTCTGTGATATACCGTTCTGTCAGTTTGACACATGCCATGATGGCTTCGTCAGTATAGCTGACGTTGTGATGTTCCTCGTAACGGTCTTTGATGTTGTGGAGGATGGTGAGCGTCTCTTCTGGGGTAGTCTGTTCGACAATCACCTTCTGGAATCGGCGTTCCAATGCCCCATCCTTCTCGATGCTCTTACGGTATTCGTCGAGCGTCGTGGCTCCGATGCATTGGAGCTCGCCACGTGCCAATGCTGGCTTCATCATGTTGGCAGCATCCATCTGACCCGCCTGATTACCTGCACCCACAAGGGTGTGAATCTCATCAATAAAGACGATGATGTTGGGGTTGTTGCGGAGTTCGTTGATGATGCTGCGCATGCGCTCCTCGAACTGTCCACGATATTTGGTGCCAGCCACCACACTTGACATGTCGAGGCTGATGATACGCTTGCCAAAGAGCACGCGTGCCACCTTGCGCTCGTTGATGCGTGTAGCCAAGCCTTCAACAATGGCACTTTTGCCCACGCCTGGCTCACCGATGAGCACAGGGTTGTTCTTCTTTCTTCTGGAGAGAATCTGTGCCAGACGCTCTATCTCCGTCTCACGTCCCACTACAGGGTCGAGCTTGCCCTCGCTGGCAGCCTTGGTCAGGTCGAATCCGAACTTGTCGATGGCAGGTGTGTCGGCGTTGCCTTTCTTCGTAGTCTTGGTGGTGCTGCCCGCATTGGCAGCAGCTGAAGAGTTTTCGTTCGATGGAGGTGGTGCTCCTTCTTCCTCTTCATCTTCTTCATCGAAGTCCACGCTGTTCTCGATGGACGTAGTAGCAGGCTGGGTGTTCAGAGAGTCGTAAAGGTCTTTGTAGGTGACATCGCAGTCGTTGAGCACCCGTGCCACCATGTTGTCATGTTGTTTCAGAATGGCGAGCAACATGTGTTCTGTGTCGCTCTCCTCACTCTTCAGCAGACGTGCCTCCAAGATGGTGAGACGCATGATCATAGAGGACTTCTGATTCAGCGAGATGTCAGTAGAGAGCAGTTTGTCGCCCGTGTTGCGGACGGAACGTTCCAGTACCTCTTTCACGTTGGGGATGTTCACGAAGAAATTCTTCTTCAGCACTTCGATGGCACGGCTCTCGCCATCACGAATCAGTCCAAGCATCAAGTGCTCAGGGCCAATGTAGTCGTTGTTGAGCCTCAGAGCTTCCTCTTTGCTGTAACCCAAAATGCGTGTTACTTTATCAGAATATTTGTAATTCATTCAAATCAGAGAATAATCGTTGTTTTGTAAGAATCTCTACGCCGACAAAAGTGATGCCGCACGAATCAGTTAAGCCATTTTGTCAGTCGGTCGATGATTTCTTGCTTCATGTTGGATGGCATGTTATTGATGCGCGCCTTGTGACTGCCACGAGGTTGCACATATACCCGCATGTTCTCCTTCTTCTTGCAGTTCAGCCAAGTGCATACACCGCTGGCGCTCCACGGGTCAATCTCTCCATATATAAATATATGTGTGGGGTCTTCCTCCTTCAGGAACTTCACGGTGCGGTTGTAGAGCGTGGGGTCGAAGTCATAGCCACGCAAGCTGTCAGGCAGCATGATTTCCTTCAAATAGCCCTTGGTGCTCTTGAGCGATGTCCACTTCTTGATAGGTTTGAGTGAATAGCCGTAGTAGCCGAGCTCACGACTGGCTTGCACATCGAAAGGCTCAAAACGGTTGGGATAGGCAAAATAGTCAGGACTTGCCACATTCATCAGGTTGTCAAACCATGTCTGATTTCCTGCTGTCACGGATGGAATGGTGCTCACAGGTGTGCCCCATTGCCACAAAGCGAAAGG